>CAYFHV010000043.1:0-652 GCA_964343105.1 uncultured Planctomycetia bacterium
GGGGCGGACCCCCTCGCGCACCCCTGAAGGCTAGGAATCTGGACGCTCCGAAGCACGGGTTCGCCTTCATCGCTCGCCTCTCCCGCGACCCATCACGCGCGCACCCGGAACGTGATCCGCCCCCGGGTCAGGTCGTACGGGGAGAGCTCCACCGTCACCTTGTCCCCCGGGAGGATCCGGATGAAATGCATCCGCATCTTCCCCGCCACATGGGCCAGGATCCGGTGGCCGTTCTCCAGCTCCACCCGGAACCTGGCGTTCGGAAGGGCCTCCACCACCATCCCCTCCACCTGAATGGCCTCTTCCTTCACGTTTTCATCCCGAAATGTCCCGCCGAAGGCGGGGCTTCTTTAGGCACGGGTCAGGATCTCCGGTCCGCCGTCGGTGACCGCCACCGTGTGCTCGAAGTGAGCCGACCAGCTCCCGTCCTGCGTCACCGCCGTCCATCCGTCCGACAGGACCCGCACCGCGGGCTTTCCCATGTTCACCATCGGCTCGATGGCCAGAACCATCCCGGGCTTCAACCGGGGCCCGAATCCCGGTGCGCCGTAGTTCGGGATCTGGGGCGGCTCATGCAGCTGCGTGCCGATCCCGTGGCCCACGAATTCCCGCACCACCGAGAAGCCGTTGGATTCCGCCTCCGTCTGAACCA
>CAYFHV010000043.1:662-6573 GCA_964343105.1 uncultured Planctomycetia bacterium
CCCCCGCCACTGCCGCTTCGATCCCGCGCGCCAACGCCTGTTCCGTCACCTCGAGGAGCCGCCGGATCTCCGGGGAGATCTCGCCCACCGGCACCGTCCTGGCCCCATCCGCGTAGTACCCCTCCAGCAGCACCCCCACATCCAGCCCCACAATATCCCCGGGCTGAAGCCGCCTCCCGGAGGGGATCCCGTGAACCACCTCCTCGTTCACCGAGGTGCAGATGTTCCCCGGAAAACCGCGGTACCCTTTGAACGCCGGCCGGCCCCCGAGCTGGAGAATCATTTCCCTGGCGAGCGCATCCAGCTCCCCGGTGGTGATCCCGGCTCGCACCTCCTTGGCCAGCCGCTCGAGAACCTCTCCCACGATCCGACCGGCCCGCCGCATGATTCCGATCTCCTCGGCTGTCTTGAGCTCGATCACCGCATCCGTCGCCGCCGGCTTCAACGAAGCCCCTCCCGGTGCAGGAGGTCGAGCAGGGCCTGATACTGGGCCTCGATCTCCATATCCCCGGAGAGACGCCGAAGCCTCCGCTGGCGCTCGTAATGCCCCAAGAGCGGCCCCGTTTGGTCCCGGTACACGGCGAGCCGCCTCCGGATCGTTTCCGGCCGATCGTCCTCCCGGACCTCCAGCCTGCCCCCGCAGCGGTCGCAGCGGTCCCGCTGGGTGGACGGGAGCGTCCGGAGGTGGTAGACAGCCCCGCAGGCCCCGCAGATCCGCCGGCCGGCCAGCCGCTCGACCACCCTCTCCTCCTCCATCTGGAAATCGACCACCACGTCGATCGGGGCCTGCCCCTCCCCCTTCAGGCGCTCTTCCAGCACCTGCGCCTGCTGCTCTGTTCGGGGAAAGCCATCCAGGACGAACGACTCCTTCGGCCCCATCGCCCGCAGGCGCTCCAGGATGAGCCCCACCACCAGGTCGTCCGGCACCAGCGCCCCGGACTCCATGTACCGGCTGGCCTCCCGCCCCACCGGATCCCCCCGCCGAACCGCCTCGCGCAGGAGATCCCCGCTGGAGAGCACCGCCACACCCAGCCGCTTCCTCAACAGATCGGCCTGCGTCCCCTTTCCCGCACCCGGAGGGCCCAGCAGCACGATCCTCATCCCCCATCCTACCGGCGCGCCCGCAGTCGCCCGCCGTGGCTCAAGAAACCCTCGTAATTGCGCATGAGCAGGAACGACTCCACCTGCCGCATCGTCTCCAGCAGCACCCCCACCACAATCAGCAGGCTCGTCCCGCCGAAGAAGCTGGAGACCAGATACGGGATCCCCAAGCCCCGCCCCACCATGTCGGGCAGAACCGCCACCACCGCCAGGAAGATCGCCCCCGGGAGGGTGATCCGGCTGAGCAGCCGGTCAAAGAACTCTGCCGTCGGCCGGCCCGGCCGGATCCCCGGGATGAACCCGCCGAACTTCTTCATGTTGTCCGACACGTCCACCGGGTTGAAGGCGATGGCGGTATAGAAGTACGCAAAGAAGACGATGAGCGCCGAGTAGAGCACGGTGTAAAGCACCTGGCCCCGCGTCAGCCAGTTCGCGAACTGGTTCAGCAATTGGATCCCCGTGAAACCCGCCATCGTCGCCGGGAACAGGATGATCGACTGCGCGAAGATGATCGGCATCACCCCGGCGTGGTTCACCCGGATCGGGATGTACGTCGCCTGCCCGCCGTACACCTTCCGGCCCACGATCCGGCGCGTGTACTGAACCGGGATCCGGCGCTGCCCCTGGGTGATCGCGATGATGGCCACCACCACCGCCACCAGCATGACCGCCATCAGGATGAGGGTTACCGGCGTCACCTGCGCCTGCCGGGCGGCACCGGGATTGGCCAGGATCACCAACTGATGAACAGCGGTCGGCAGCCGCGAAATGATCCCGGCGGTGATGAGGATCGACATCCCGTTGCCGATCCCCAGCGCGGTGATCTGCTCCCCGAGCCACATGATGAAGGCGGTGCCGCTGGCCAGCGTCACAATCGTCAGCAGCCGGAATCCCCATCCCGGGAACATCACCATCTGCGTCCCCTCGAAATTCCGCGGATTCTCCAGCCACATGGAGATGAAGAAGGCCTGGAGGATCCCGAGGCCCACCGTCAGGTACCGGGCATACTGGTTGATCCGCCGCCGCCCGGACTCCCCCTCCTCCTTGGCCATCTGCTCCAGCTGCGGGATCACGACCACCAGGAGCTGCATGATGATGGAGGCCGAGATGGCCGGCATGATCCCCAGCGCGAAGACCGTCATCTGGGAGAGCCCGCCGCCGCTGAACAGGTCCATGACGGTAAAGAGGGTCCCGCCCAGCTGCTGACTCATCCTCTCAAAGAACGCCCGAAGGGCCTGTCCGTCAATCCCCGGCAGGGGGATGTAGTCCCCCACCCGGTAGACGGCGATGAGGCCAAGCGTCACGAAGATCCGCCCGCGAAGCTCGGGGATCTTCAGGCTGTTGGCAAGCGCCCGCCACATTCTGGATTACCTGCGCTCCGGCGCCTTCGCCGGCCAGGGCAGCTCTTCCGCTGCCCCGCCCGCCTGTGAGATCTTCTCCCGCGCCGAGCGGGAAAACCGGTGCGCCTGGACCTTGAGCGGATGTTCCAGCTTTCCGTCTCCCAGGATCTTCACCCGCGCCTTCGGCCGGCGCACCAGGCCGCTCTCCACGAGTAAAGCGGGACTGACCATGCTCCCCGACGGAAACCGGTTCAGATCCCGCAGGTTCACCACCTCCACCGGCGCGTGCACGTGGGTGAATCCCCGCTTGGGGATCCGCCGGACCAGCGGCATCTGCCCGCCTTCAAACTCCGGCCTCAGGCCGGGGCCGGAGCGGGCCCGCTGGCCCTTATGGCCCCTGCCGGATGTCTTGCCGTGGCCGGAGGACTCCCCGAGGCCCCGCCGCTTCGTGCGGCGGTTGGCGCCACGCGGCGCTCGAATCTCACCCAGCTTCATTCCAATCCCTCCTCCGCCCTCTGGCGGGACCGGATGACCGCCTCCGGATCCTCCAGCGACCTCAGGCCCTGGATCGTGGCGCGAACCACGTTGATCATGTTGTCCGACCCGAGCGACTTGGAGAGGATGTCCTTGATCCCGGCGGCATCGCAGACCGCCCGGACCGTCCCGCCGGCGATGACCCCTGTGCCCGGGCCCGCCGGCTTGAGCATGATCCGGGAGGCCGCGTATTCGCCGATCGTCTCATGCGGGATGGTCTTCGCCTTCATGGGAACCCGGAACATCGACTTGCGCGCCTGCACAAGGCCCTTCCGGATCGCGTCGGCCACCTCGTTCGCCTTCCCCAGGGCCCATCCCACGCGGCTCTCTCCGTCTCCCACGATCACCAGGGCGCTGAAGGAAAGCCGCTTGCCTCCCTTGGTCACCTTGGCCACGCGGTTGATCGCCACCACCTTCTCGACGAACCCCTGCTGCGCGTCCCCGGGAGCAGGCCCCCTCCCCCTGTCTCTCCTTCCACCCGGCGGACCCCCAGCGAATGCGGCCATCCTCAGAACTCCAGCCCCTTCGCCCGCGCCGCCTCGGCGAGCGCCTTCACCCGCCCATGGTACCGGTATCCGCCGCGGTCAAAGACCACCGAACGAATCCCGGCTGCCTTGGCCCTCTCCGCCATCCGCTCTCCCAGGGCCCTCGCAGCCTCCACATTGCCGCCCTTCTTGTGGGCCTTCCGGAACTCCTCCAGGAGCGTCGAGCAGCTCACCAGGGTCCGGCCAGCCATGTCGTCCACGATCTGCGCGTACAGATGGAGGTGGCTCCGGTGCACCGCAAGCCGCGGCCGCTCCGGATTCCCTAGCATCCCCTTTCGAACCCGGCGGTGCCGCCTCAGGCGCATCGCCTCGCGCAGGCCCGTCTCCATCCTAGGCCACCGCCTTCCCCGCCTTGCGGCGGATCACCTCGCCGGCGTACCGGATCCCCTTGCCCTTGTACGGCTCCGGAGGGGCGAAGGCCCGCAGGCGGGCCGCCACCTGACCGACCAGCACCTTGTCCGCACCCCGAACAATGACCTGTGTCGGCTTGGGCGCCTCGATCGTGATCCCGGAGGGGATCGAGAAGCTCACCGGATGCGTGAACCCCACAAACATCTCCAGCTTCGATCCGGACACCTGCGCCCGGTAGCCCACGCCAATGAGCTCCAGCTCCTTGGAGAATCCCTCCGCCACACCCCGGACCATGTTCGCCACCAGGGTCCTGTGCAGCCCGTGGAGAGACTTGACCCGCTTCTCATCGCTGCTCCTCGTCACCCGAAGCCGGTCCTCCTCCTGCTCCAGCTTCAGCTCCGAAGGAACGCGGTGGGACAGCTTGCCCTTCGGCCCCTCCAGGGAGACGGTGTCCCCCTGGATCTGGATCTTGACCTGAGCGGGGATCGCGATCGGCATCCTCCCTACGCGCGACATGGAACCTCACCACACATGGCAGATCACCTCGCCCCCCACACCCTGCTCTCTCGCCTGGGCGTCGGTCAGAACCCCCTTGGGCGTGGTCAGAATCGCAATCCCGATCCCCGAGTAGACCTTCCGGAGCCCGGATTTCCCTCGGTAAATCCGCAGGCCCGGCCGGGAGATCCTCCGGATCTCTCTCAGGAGGGGCCGGCGCGCCTTCGTGTACCGCAGGTACACGCGCAGCGTCCCCTGGGGGTTGCCCTCCGAAAGCCTCCTCCAGTTCTCGATGAAGCCCTCCCGCTTCATGCAATCCACGATGGCCTGGCCCAGCCGGGAGGCCGGCACATCCACCTGGGCCTTGCCCGCGTGGCTGCCGTTGCGCAGGGACGTCAGAAGCTGTCCGACCGGATCCGTGAGACTCATGCTTACCAGCTCGCCTTCGTCATTCCGGGAACCTCGCCCCGGTGGGCCATCTCCCGGAGACAGATGCGGCACAGACGAAACTTCCGATAGGTGCCCCGCGCCCGGCCGCACCGCCCGCAACGCGAATGCCGCCGGGATCTGAACCTCGGCGTCCTCTTCTGCTTCTCAAGCTGAGCCGTCCGCGCCATCGCCTACTCCCGGAAGGGAACGCCCAGACCCTTCAACAGCTCGTACGCCTCATCCCGCGACCCGGCGCTCGTGCAGAGGATCACGTCCATCCCCTGAACCTTGGTCACCTTATCGTAATCGATCTCGGGAAAGATGAGCTGCTCGCTCAGGCCGAAGGCATAATTCCCGCCCTGATCGAACCCCTTCCTGCTTTCCAGCCCGCGAAAGTCCCGGATCCTCGGCATGGCGACACTGAGCAATCGGTCCAGGAACTCGTACATCCTGGCCCGCCGCAGTGTCACCTTCAATCCCACCGGCTGGCCCTCCCTGATCTTGAAGTTGGAGATCGCCTTCTTCGCCCGGGTCGTGATAGGCCGCTGACCCGCGATGAGGGCCAGCTCCTGCGAGGCCTTCTCGATCACCTTCACATCCTGGGCACCCTGCCCCACCCCCATGTTGAGGACGATCTTCTCCAGCCGCGGCACCTCCAGCGGCGTCTTGTACCCGAAGCGCTTGACCAGCGCAGGCACGAGGTTCTTGCGGTAATGCTCCAGCAGCCGGGGCACCGGGGGCGCCCCGGCGACAGCGGTCGGCATTCCTAGAAGGCCTCCCCACAGCGCCGGCAGATACGGTTCTTCGTTCCGTCCTCCAGCCGCTTGGATCCCACACGGACCCCGCGGTTGCAGCGCGGGCAGATCGGGGCCACCCGGTCCAGCGGAAGCCGACCCTCCCGACTCAGGATCGCGCCCTGGGGATTCAGCTGCGACCGCCGCATGTGCCTCTTGAACAGGTTCAGTCCCTCCACCAGGACCCGCCCCTCCTCAGGAAAAACGCGCAGGACCTTGCCCCGCTTGCCGCGATCCTTCCCGGAGAGGACCGTCACCTGGTCATCGCGCCGGACCCGGACCACCGCTAGATCGCCTCCGGCGCCAGCGAGATGATCTTGGT
>CAYFHV010000043.1:6583-8915 GCA_964343105.1 uncultured Planctomycetia bacterium
ACGCCTTCCTCCTCGCTCCTTGCGCTGCTCGCATTTGAGCCCAGCGCGGCCACGCCAGGCTCCGCAGGGGGCTCTCAGATCGCCTCCGGCGCCAGCGAGATGATCTTGGTGAAATTCCGCTCGCGCAGCTCCCGCGCCACCGGCCCGAAGATCCGCGTCCCTCGGGGATTCTTCTGGTTGTCGATCAAGACCACCGCGTTCGAATCAAAGCGGATCGTGGAGCCGTCCTGCCGCCGGACCGGTGCCCGGGATCTCACCACAACCGCCCGGGCCACCTCCCCCTTCTTGATGGGGGAATCCGGTGTCACCTCCCGCACATGCACGCTGATCACATCCCCCACCTCGGCCCAGAGTTTGCCGTGGCAGCCGATGACGCCGATCATACCCGCCCGGCGCGCCCCCGTATTGTCGGCGATCTCGACCATGGACCGCATCCGGATCACGACAGCACCTCCTCGTCCACCCGCTCCGGCGCCTTCCGGATCACCTCCACCAGGCGCCACCGCTTGTCCCTGGAGAGGGGCCGCGTCTCCTCGATGCGGACCTGATCACCCCGATGGGCCTGGGCCCCGGAATCATGAACCTTGAGCTTCTTGAAGCGCCGGACCACCTTCTCGTAGACCGGATGCCGGACCAGCCGCTCCGTTCGGACCACGAGCGTCTTGGTCATCCGATCCGAGACGACGGTGCCCACCCGCTGCTTTCTCGCCGACGGGCGCTTCACGACTCCCCCTTCTGCTTCAGCAGCGTCAAGATCCGGGCCAGATCCCGCCGGGCCTGGAATATCCGGTGCGGCTTGGTCAGTTTCCCACCCGCCTTTTCCATCCTCAGATCGAACAGCTCCTTCTTCAGGGTCTTCGCCCTCTGCAGAAGCTCATCGGGGTTGAGCTCCCTCAGCTCCGAAACCTTCATGGGGTGTACACCGCCTCCCGTGTGACGAACCGCGTCCTGAGCGGCAGCTTCGATGCCGCCAGGCGTAACGCCGCACGCGCCAGCGCCTCGGGGATCCCCTCCATCTCAAACAGGAGATGCCCCCGCCGGACGACCGCGACCCAGAAGGCGGGCTCCCCTTTCCCCTTGCCCATCCGGGTCTCCGCCGGCTTCTTCGTGACTGGCTTGTGGGGAAAGACGCGCAGATAGACCTTCCCGCCGCGGTGCACGTGCCGCGTCAGAGCCACCCGCGCGGCCTCCAGCTGAATGTGGCTGACCCACCCGTTCTCCAGGGACTGGAGCCCAAACTCTCCGAAGGAGATGTCACTGCCCCGCACGGCGATGCCGGCCATCGACCGCCGCTGGCTCTTCCGATACTTGACCCGCTTCGGGATGAGGGCCATCTCTAACCGGAGACCCTCGTCAATCCCGCGGGAGCCGCCGCCTTCTCCCCCGGCTGATGCACCCAGCACTTGACGCCGATCCGGCCGTACGTCGTCTTGGCCTCAGCAAAGCCATACTCGATGTTCGCCCGGAACGTCCCCAGCGGAAGCCTCCCCTCCCGGTACGTCTCCACCCGCGACATCTCCGCCCCCCCGAGCCGCCCGGCGCACCGGACCCGGATCCCCAGAGCCCCCGAATTCATCGCCAGCTGAATCGCCCTCTTCATGGCGCGGCGAAAGCCGATCTTCCGCTCCAGCTGAAAGGCGATGTTCTCGGCGACGAGGCGCGGTTCAATCGCCGGGTTCTTCACCTCCTTGATGTCGATCACCATCTCCCGCTGGGTCATGGCGTGGAGCTCATCCCTCAGCCGGTCGATGTCCGCCCCCCGGCGGCCGATCACGATCCCCGGCCGGGCCGAGTGGATGATCAGCCGCACCCGGCTGGCGGTCCGCTCGATCTCCACGCGGGCCACCGCCGCGTTGCTGAGGCCCTTCATCAGGTACCGCCGGATCCGATCGTCCTCGTTGAGCAGCTCCCCGAAGGTCTGGCGCCTGGCGAACCAGCGGGAGTTCCAGCCCTTGCTGATGCCCAACCGGTTGGCCAACGGGGTGACCTTATGCCCCATCCGATCCTCCCGGGATGTCCAGCTCGATGGTCAGATGGCTCATCCGCTTCCGGATCTCCGTGGCCCGGCCCATGGCGGCGGCCCGGTATCGCTTCATCACCGGCCCCTCGTTCGCTTCGATCCTGGAGATCACCAGCTGCTCCGGCTTCCAGCTGCCCCCCCGAGTGGCGTTGGCCACGGCGCTGTCCAGGACCTTCCCGATCGGCCGGCATGCCCCTTTCGGAAGGGTCTTCAGAATCGCCTGGGCCTGCAGGACCGGTAGTCCCCGCAGCATCCGCGCCACCAGCCGAATCTTCCGCGGCGTCCGCTTCATGTATCGGCCCCTCGCCCGGG
>CAYFHV010000043.1:8925-11122 GCA_964343105.1 uncultured Planctomycetia bacterium
GCGCAGGGCCCCGCGGCACGGGAAAGGGGGATCCCAGGGTGAAAACCAGCGTAGCGCGTTTTCCCCCTGGAACGACGGCGAGGCGACCGCTCAACGCGCACGGCCGCCCAGCCGTGAGGTACATATCCTCCGCTGGCAAGCACACCGGAGCCGAGCCGTCGTCTCATGTCGGGGCCGGGGGCTTGGTCACCCCCTTCACTCCATGCTTCTTGAAGATCCGCGTCGGGGCGAATTCCCCCAGCTTGTGGCCCACCATGTTCTCCGTCACAAAGACGGGCAGGTGCTTGTTCCCGTTGTGCACGAGAAAGGTGTGCCCCACAAAGTCCGGGGTGATGGTGGAGCGCCGGGACCAGGTCTTGATCGGCTTGCGGTCTCCGCTCTTGCCCATCTTCGTGATCTTCTCCATGAGATGCTGGTCTACAAACGGGCCCTTGCGGGTCGAGCGTCCCATCGGCGTCTACTTCCGGCGCTTCACGATGAAGCGGTCACTGGGATTGCGCTTTCTCCGAGTCTTGAATCCCTTTGTCTGCCAACCCCAGGGGGAAACCGGGTGGGGATTTCCCTGCCCGGACTTTCCCTCACCTCCACCATGCGGGTGATCGTGCGGGTTCATGGCCAGCCCCCGGGTGTGCGGCCGGCGCCCCAGCCAGCGGGAGCGGCCCGCCTTGCCGATCAGGATGGACCCATGCTCCTCATTGCCGACCTGGCCCACGGTGGCATAGCAGGCGAGAAACACCTTCCGCATCTCCCCGGAGGGAAGCCGCAGGGTCGCAAAATCACCCTCCTTCGCCAGCAGCTGCGCGGCGGAGCCGGCAGCGCGCACGATCTGTCCGCCCCGGCCCGGCTGAAGCTCGACATTGTGCACCAGCGTGCCCAGGGGAATTTCCCGCAGCGGCAGCGCATTCCCGGGCGTGGCCTCGGCCTGGGCGCCCGCCAGCACCTGCATCCCGGTCCGGAGCTCCCGGGGGG
This sequence comes from uncultured Planctomycetia bacterium, assembly GCA_964343105.1. Taxonomy (GTDB): domain Bacteria; phylum Omnitrophota; class Gorgyraeia; order 1-14-0-20-64-10; family 1-14-0-20-64-10; genus CAYFHV01. Next base: position 9,895 of record CAYFHV010000043.1, read on the forward strand.
CGAGGATGTACCTGCGCTCCCGGTCCGGATACTCCACCAGCGCCAACCGGGCCGACCGGTTGGGATCGTACTCCAGCGCCACCACCCTCGCGGGCTCGTCCCGGCGGTTCCTCTTGAAGTCCACGAGGCGGATCATCCGCTTGTGCCCCCCGCCTCGATGCCGGCAGGTCACGCGGCCCCGGTTATTCCGTCCTCCGGACGCGCGCCGCGGAAAGAGCAGGGCCTTCTCCGGCTCCTTGTCCGTCAATTCCTTGAAGTCGGCCGTGCTCATATGCCGCCGCGAAGGCGTGTACGGCTTGTAGCTCTTCACCGGCATCAGGCCGCCACCTCAATCTTGGAGCCCTCGGCCAGCGTCACGACCGCCCGCTTCCAGTCCGGCTTCCAGCCCCACCGGGCCCTGACACGCCGCGGCTTTCCCGGAACCACGGCGGTGTTCACCGCCGTCACCTTGACCTTAAAAAGCTCCTCCACCGAGCGCCGGATCTCCGGCTTCGTCGCCGCCAGATCCACCGCAAAGAGATACTTCCGCTGCGCGGCCCCGTGCGTCCCCTTCTCCGTCCGCAGCAGTGTCTTCACCACGTCCGTCGCCGTTCGCGTCATCCCGTCACCTGAGCCCGTTTCTCCAGCTCCTTCCAGGCCTCCGCTGTAACGATCACCTTCCCGCTGCCCAGCAGGTCGTAGCAGCTCACATCGGAGGCGCGGCGGAGCGCCAGCCCCGGCAGATTCCGCGAGATCCTTAGCAGGACCTCCGTGGGACGATCCACCACCAGCAGCGTCCTCTCCTCGGCCTGCAGGCGCCTCAAGAAACCGGCGAGCGCCTTTGTTTTCGGCTCCAACCCGTCGAGGCCCTCCACCACGGCGACCGATTGAGTCCCCAGCTTGGCTCGCAGGCTGTTCACCAGGGCCAGCCGCTGGACCCGCGCCGGAAGCGGTGTCCGGTAGTCGCGCGGGTGCGGGCCGAACACGATGCCCCCTTTTCGCCAAAGGGGAGAGCGTATGGTTCCGGCCCGGGCCCGCCCCGTATGCTTCTGTCGCCAGGGCTTCTTCCCGCCGCCGCGCACCTCTCCCCGGCGCTTGGTGTCCGCGTTCCCCTGGCGCTGATTCGCCAGGTAGCTGCGGACCGCCTGCCAGAGAACCGGCTGGTTCACCGGACCCTCCAGCTCCTTGGGGACCTGCACCTTTCCCACGGCCTTTCCTTCCCGATTGAAGAGCTGAATCGCTTCCATGG
>CAYFHV010000044.1:0-11042 GCA_964343105.1 uncultured Planctomycetia bacterium
AGGAGGGCGAACATGAGATCCGCTTCAGCCGCCAGCTTCCCCTCGACGTAGGCGCGGGTCCGCATCTGCCCTGTCTTGGAGCGGAGGCGCAGGATCTCCGCCTCCAGGGTCAGGGTATCCCCGGGGAGGACGCTCCGCCGGAACTTCGCCCGCTCGAGCGCCACGAAGTAGGCGTACTTGCCCAGGTTCTCCGGCTTGTTGAGGAGGAGCAGGCCGCACAGCTGGGCCAGCGCCTCGATGATCAGCACCCCCGGCATCACCGGCCGCCTGGGGAAGTGACCTTCGAAGAAGGGCTCGTTGACGCTGACGTTCTTCAGCCCCACCGCCCGCCGGTCCGGGACAAGCTCGATCACCCGGTCCACCAGCAGGAACGGGTAGCGGTGGGGGAGGATCCTCTGGATCGCCTGCGCGTCGAGGAAGGTCGCCTCCGGCTCGACGTGCTGGGCCCGGATGCCGCTCTCCCGCGCCCGCTCCAGAACCTGACGCAGGCGCTGGACGAGCCGCAGGTTCAGGGCATGCCCGGACCGGATCGCGACGACATGGCCGAGGATCGGGTGCCCCATGAGGGTGAGATCCCCGATGAGGTCCAGCACCTTGTGCCGGACAAACTCGTCGGGGAAGCGCAGGTGATTGTTGATGACCCGGCCGCCGGCCTCCACCACCACGGTGTTCTCGTACGTGGCCCCCTTGCCCAGGCCGATCTTCCGCAGAGCATCCACCTCCTGCGCGAGGCAGAAGGTCCGCGACGGGGCCAGCTCCCGCTCGAAGAGCTCCGGGGTGACCGGAGCGGTGAAGAACTGCGCGGACATGCCGGGCACCGCGTAGCTCAGCGTGTAGGAGATCCGAAAGCTGTCGCACGGGAAGATCGCCACGGACGCGAAGCCCTCCTCGACCCACACCGGCTCCCGGACCGGGATCGGCCGCCGGGAGGCGCCCTGCTCCTGGAGGCCCACCCGCTTGAACACCTCCATGAAGGGATAGGCGGATCCGTCCAGCCCCGGCACCTCCTCGCCGCTCAGCTCCACCAGCAGGTTGTCAATGCCGGATCCGAAACAGCCGGCCATCAGGTGCTCGATCGTGTGCACCTCGACCGCGCCGTTGCCCACCGATGTCCGGCGCGCACGCCGGGAGGCCTCCAGGATCGCGGGGACGGAGGCGGTCACCGGCTTCGAGCCGGCCAGGTCGGTTCGGACGAAGGTGATCCCGCTGTCCGGCGGAGCCGGCTTGAACTCCACACGAACCGTCTGGCCGGTGTGAAGGCCCACGCCCTCGACGCGCGCCGGCTTGCGGATCGTCTGCTGCCGGGCGAGGGGCGAGATCACCTCCAGCTCCTGAAAGGCCATCTCAGACATGGCTGGGACGCCTCTCCAGCTCCTCGATGCGCCGCTGCAGCGCCTCCAGCTTCCGCGTAAGCTCCGGCAGGCGCTGAACGGAGGCGTTGATGCGCTTGGCCCGGGCGAGCGGCTTGGCGGGGCAGCCCCAGACGTTCGTGTTGGCCGGCACCGACTTGGTCACACCGGACTGGGCCCCCACCATCACGTTGTCGCCGACCGTGATGTGGCCGACGATCCCGCACTGACCGGCGAGGACGACGTTGGACCCCAGCGTGGTGGAGCCGGAGATCCCGGCCTGGGCGACGACGATGCAGTTGGAACCCAGCACCACGTTGTGGGCGATCTGGACCAGGTTGTCGATCTTCGTCCCGCGGCCCACGAGCGTCTTGCCGAAACGGGCCCGATCGATGGTAACGTTGGCGCCGATCTCCACGTCATCCTCGATCACCACGGTTCCCAGCTGGGGGATCTTGTGGTGGATCCCCTTCACCGTGGCGAATCCGAACCCGTCGGATCCCACCACCGTGCCGGAGTGGATGATCACCCGGTGGCCGATCTCGGCCTTCTCCCGGATGGAGACATTCGGGTAGATGAGGCAGTCGTTGCCGATCCGGGCCTGCCGCCCGATCGCGCAGCCGGAATGAATGACCGTCCGGTCGCCGATCGCCACGTCGTCCTCGATCACCGCAAAGGGCAGGACCGTCACCCCCCTGCCCAGGCGGACCCGCCGGCCCACCACCGCCTTGGAGCTGACGCCGCGGGCCTTGGCCTGCACGGACGGGTTCATGAGCTGCGCCAGCTTCGCAAAGGCCAGCGAGGGGTTATCCGTCCGGATGATCGGAAGGCGCGCCTTCTCGATCTCCCCCGAGGTGACGATGGCGGAGGCCTGCGTGGTCTCCAGGAGGGGCAGGTACTTGGAGTTCGCAACGAAGGTCAGATCCCCCGGCTTCGCCTCCCGGATCCCGCAGATGCCGCTAATGGGGGTGTCGCCGTCGCCCACCACGACCCCCCCGACCCAGCGGGCGATCTCCCGCAGGGGCCGGGCGCGGGTGCCGTCCCAGACCGGTTCCGCCGGTTTCTTTTTAGGAGCGTTTCTTGCCATAGCCCTGGTTCAGGATGGCGACGATGTCGCCGGTGACGTCGATGGATTCCACGCCGTACAGCACCGCCCGATCGATCAGGATGAGATCAAAGCCCTTCTCCTTGGCATAGGAGGCGACGACCGCCTCGATCTCCTTCAGGATCCCCTCCACCGCCGTGTCCCGCTCCGATCGGAAGGAATCCCGCGTCTGCCGATCGAACAGCGCCAGGCCCCGGAGTTTGTCCTCCATCTCCTTCTGCTTCTCCTGCCGGCTGCCCTCGTTGAGCAGCAACAGATCGTCCCTCATGTCCCGAATCTCGGAAACCCTCTTCTCCCGTTCCGACTGTTTGCTCTCGGACAACTGCTTCAGCTGGCCCTCCGAGCTCTGCGTCGCCTTGTACTCCCGGAAGACCCGCTCCAGGTCCACCAGCCCGATCTTGCGGACCGCGGGAATCTCCCCTTCCGCCCGCGCCGGCGCCGATCCGGAGAGGAGCAGCAGACTCCACCCCATCGCCATCACGAAAGGCCACATCTTGAAGTTTCGTCTCACCATGAGGGTGTCCGGTGTCCTTGAAAAGCGGCTGCTAGAAGCTGCGGCTTGCGGAGAAATGGATCCTGCCGCTCTTGCGCTCACCCCGGTCCGGGTTGAGCGGCCAACCGTAATCCAGCTTGACCGGGCCGAACGGGGTCTTGATCCGGACACCCGCCCCCACGCCAGTCTTGAATCCTTCCTGCAGGAACTCCCCCACACGGTTCCAGACATTGCCCACATCGACAAAGGTGGCCGCCTTGAGGAACTCCACCACCGGCACCGTGTACTCGGCATTGAAAACCGCCAGCGCCTCCCCGCCGATCGGATCCCCCGTGACCGGATCCCTCGGTCCCACGCGCCGCTCCTTGAAGCCGCGGATCGAGTCGGCCCCGCCCGCAAAGAACCGCTCGAAGATCGGCACCGCCTGCGTGTCCGACAGCTCGTTGGACAGGCCGAAGGTGCCGTGGAACTCCAGCACCTGGTTCTCCCGGAACGGCTCAAAGAAGACAGCCCCTGAGCCGGTCCATTTCCAGAAGTCCTTGTCTCCGCCCAGGGCCGTCCCGGCCAGCTCCACCCCATTCTCCACGAGAAACCCGCGGCGGGGATTGAAGATGTTGTCCCGCGTGTCCCGCACATGGAACAGCCGGACGCTCGAGACCATGTTCTTCCCGAGCTCGTCCTGGAGGGCCGCGGTGGCCGTGTCGGCCACGTCGCTCACGCGGACGTCCTCCAGCCGGTACGTGAGCCCCACCCGGTCGAAATCGCCGATGGAATGGCCCAGGCGCAGCGCCCCTCCCGCCCGCCGCAGATCAAAGCTGTAGCCCTCGCCCCGCGTCCGCGTCGTGTTGAACAGGTCGAATCCGAACGAGTACGGCCTGTTGAAGATCCACGGCTCCGTGAAGGACAGCTCGAAATTCCGGCGGCGGGTTCCCGCCATCACGCGGAAGCTGAGCTCCTGGCCTCCGCCCACGAAGGTCGGCCAGTTGAACAGATCGAAGTTGCGCTGGACGATCTCGGCAAAGCCGATGAAGGCGTCCACGGAGCTGAACCCGCCCCCGAAGGAGAACTCCCCGGTCTTCGCCTCCTTGACGCTCACCACCAGATCCCTCCGGTCGGGGCGGTCGGAGGGAACGGTCTCCATGTTCACCTCCTCGAAGTAGCCCAGGTTGTACAGGCGCTCCTTCGAGCGGCGGAGCTTCTCGCCGTCGAACCGCTCCCCGGGATGGATCCGGAGCTCCCGCCGGAGCACCAGGTCCCGCGTCTTGATGTTTCCCTGGATCGAGATCTTGCCCACGGTCGCGATGGATCCCTCGGTGACCCGGTACGTCACATCCACCCGCTGCGTCTGCGGGTTCAGCGCCGTGCTGTGCTCCACGTCCGCCGCCATGTACCCCTTGGCAAAATAGGCCGACTGGAGCCGGCCGATCTCCTCCAGGATCCGCTGCTGGCTGAAGGGATCGCCCCCGGTCATCTTGAGCTTGCCGCGCAGCTCCTCCTCGGGGACCTCCTTGGCCCCCCGGATGAAGATCTCCCCCACCCGGTACTGGGGTCCCTCCTGGATCTGGACCTTCACCGTGAGCCACCGGCTCTGCTCATCGTAGGAGGCGTCCACGGACACCTGCACATCGCTGTACCCTTCGGACAGGTAGAGGACCTTGATCCGTTCGGCGTCCTCGCTGAGGACCTCCGGACGATAGTAACCCGAGGTGATCCACCACCATGCCTGCTTGGTCGCCATCGCCCGGAGCAGACGGCGCCGGGAGATGGCCTCGTTGCCCTCGAAGAGGATCCTCCGGACCCGGATCTTCCGGCCTTCCTGGATGGTGAAGAAAACCGACGCGCGGTTCGTGGCCTCCTCGACCTTGACGTCCGTGGAAACGTCGGCCAGATAGAACCCCTTGGTCCGGTAAAGCTGCTTGATCCGCTCCACATCCTGCTTCATCTCCCGCCGGTCCAGAAGCTCCTGCTCCTTGGTCTTCACGGTCTCGCGCAGCTTCTCCTCCCGGAAATGACGGTTGCCGGTGATGACCACCCGGGTGACCAGCGGCCGCTCCTGCAGGCGGAACCGCACCATGGAGCCATCCTTGTAGGGCCGGATCTCCGCCGAGACGTCCGTGAAGAAACCGGTGCCGTACAGCCGCTTGATGTCCTCATCCACCGTCTGCTGGCTGAGCAGATCGCCGGGCCGCGTCTTGATCTTGGTCAGGATCGTTGAGGTCGAGACGATCTTGTTCCCCTCCACCTCCACCGCCGTGACCTTGCTCTCTTCAGTCTGGGAAAAGGCGGGTCCACCGACGGCCAGCAGGAGGAGGGCGAGAGCGGGGATGAAGCGCTTCATCCTCATAATCCGAGGTAATTTAGCACAGCCGCCCGCGAAAGACAACCCCTAGGGCCGGCTTCAAAACCGGCGCTGGGACCCCGCAGGGCGGTTCGCCGAGGACGTATGGAGGCCCGGCGAGCATGGTGTCCCGAGTGAAGCGAGGGACGAGCCGGGCCGGAATCCGAGCGAGCAAAGCCACGCTGGGGCTTTGCGAACGTTCCGAGGCGGACTGCCCCGCGGGGTCCTGGAGGGGTTTTTGAAGCCGGCGCTAGGCAGAGCGGCTGGAAAGGGACTCGAAGCGGGTGAATTCCCGGAGGAACGCCAGGAACAGGGAGCCGACCGGCCCGTTGCGCTGCTTGGCAATAATGAGCTCCGCCTTGCCCCGGTTCTCCTCCGTCGGGTTGTACAGCTCCTCCCGGAAGAGGAGCAGCACCACGTCGGCATCTTGCTCCAGGGATCCCGACTCCCGGAGATCCGAAAGCTGCGGCCGCCGGTTGTCCCGCTGCTCCGGGGCGCGCGAAAGCTGGGAGACGGCGATCACCGGCAGATGGAGCTCCTTGGCCAGGGCCTTCAGCGACTTGGAGATATCCGCGATCTCCTGCTGCCGGTTCTCCGCCCGGAAGGAGCCGCGCATCATCTGAAGGTAATCGACGATGACCAGCCCGATGCGGTGCTGGCTCTTCATCCGGCGCGCCTTCGCCCGCAGCTCCAGCGCCGAGAGCCCCGGGCTGTCGTCGATCAGGACCGGCGCCTCGGAGAGCTTCCCAGCCGCGTTGGTGAGTCTCGGCCAGTCGGCCTGGGCGAGGAAACCGGTCCGCGCCTTGTGGACGTCCACCCGGGCGTGGGCGCAGAGCATGCGGTGGACGAGCTGCTCCTTGGCCATCTCCAGACTGAAGATGGCCACGGGAACCCGCTCGACCACCGCCGCATGCTCCGCGATGCAGGCGGCCATGGCCGACTTGCCCATCGACGGCCGCCCGGCCACGATGATGAGCTCCGACGGCTGCAGCCCCGCCGTCATGACGTCCAGATCGTGCAGACCGGTCGGCAGGCCGGTCACCATCTCCTTGCGCTGGTACAGCCGCTCGATCGTCTCGATCGAGCTGGTCAGCATCTCCTTGAGCCACACCGCCTGCTCGTCCCCGGCCCGGTGGGCGATCTCGAAGAGCATCTGCTCCGCCCGGTCCAGCAGCCCGTCGACATCCTCCTGATTCTCGTAGCAGTCGCCCACGATGCGGGTGGCGGAGGCGATGAGCGTGCGCAGCACCGCCTTCTCGCGGACGATCCGTGCGTAGTGCTGGATGTTGGCGGCGGTGGGGACCACGGTGGCCAGCGAGGTCAGATACGAGGCGCCGCCCACCCCCTCGAGCTGACCCTGCGACTTGAGCTCTTCGCTCACCGTCAGGAGATCCACCGGTTTCTGGCGATGGAACAGGCTGGCCATCGCCTGGAACACCTTCCGGTGGGCCTCCCGGTAGAAGGAGGCCGGTTCCAGAAGCTCCAGCGCAGCCGGGACCGCCTCCTCATCCATGAGCATGGAGCCGAGGACCGCCATCTCCGCCTCGGCGCTCTGCGGCGGGACCCGTTCAACGAGCTGCTCGACGTCCGGCATGGTCTCTATGCGGCGGTCTGCGGGGTGACGCGGATCTTCAGGGTCGCCTTCACGCGGGGGTGAAGCCGGACCGGCACCTCCACAATCCCAAGCTGGCCGATCGGCCGCTCCAGCTCGATCTGGTGCCGCTCGATCGCCAGACCCTCTTTCTCCAGGAGGCCGACGATGTCCGAGGAGGTCACCGCCCCGTGGAGCCGCCCCTGCGCCCCCGCCGTCACGGCGATCGTCCAGGTGCGCCTCTCCAGCTCCTGCGCGAGCGTCTTCGCCCGCTCCTCGGCCACCTGGGTGGTGCGCGCGCGGGCGGCTTGGATCGCCCCCGCCTGGGCGCGCGTTGAGGCGGTCGCCGGAACGGCCAGCCCGCGCGGGATGAGAAAGTTCCGGGCGTAGCCGCCCCGGACGACCACCTTCTCGCCGACCGAGCCCAGCCTTTCGACGTCCTGCGTCAGGATGACTTCCATCCGCGTCCCTTGACTCGACTACTCCGTTGCCACGTAGGGCAGCAGCGCGATCGCCCGGGCCCTCTTCACCGCCCGCGCCAGTTGACGCTGATGCCGCGCGCAGTTGCCGGAGATGCGGCGGGGAAGGATCTTGCCCCGCTCCGAGGTGAACTTGGACAGCCGGGCGGTATCCCGGAAGTCCACCCCGACCGTCCGCTCCGCGCAGAGCTTGCAGTTCTTGCGCCGGACGATGCGCCGGCGCTCCACCGCGGGCCGGCGGCGGGTGGTCCTGCTGCTTCGTCTCCCCCTCATCAGAACGGCACCTCGTCCGTATTGCCCTCGGTGGGAGGGGATACCGGCACATCGGACGGAGACGGAACCGCCGGCTCCTCCGCCGCGGGCTGCTGCGGGGTCGCCGCCTCCTCGGCCGGCCTCGGGCCCTTGCTGAGGAACTGAATGTTCTGCGCCACCACCTCCAGCATGGAACGCTTCTGCCCGTCCGGCGTTTCCCAGCTGCGGCTCTGGAGCCGGCCCTCGACGAAGACCGGCGACCCCTTGGAGAGGTATTCGCCGCACAGCTCCGCCTGCCGGGCCCAGCTCACCACCCGCACGAAACAGGTCTCCTCGCGCTTCTCCCCGGAAGCGGAGGTGTACGTCCGCCCGGAGGCGACCGTGAAGGTCGCCACTGCGGTCCCGCTGGGGATGTACCGGAGCTCCGGATCCCGGGTGAGGTTCCCGATCAGAAACACCTTGTTCAGATTCGCCATCGTTCGATCTCCTAAGCGTCCTGTTCCTGCGTCCGACCCTCCGGCTCCTGAGGGCGGACATCCAGGCCGGCATCCACCAACACCATCAGCCGCCGCACCGACTCCAGGAGGCGGGCATTCCGCCTTAAGGCCTCGACGCCTTCCGGAGGCATCTCCATCTTGAGCTGCAGGTAGGTCCCCTCCGAGGCCTTTCCGATCCGGTATCCGAGCCTCCGCCTGCCCAGGGAGGAAACCTCCTTGATCCGGCCCCCCTGGCGAGAAACCAGCTCCCCGAGCTGGGACTTCAGCTGATTCAGCCCCTCCTCGTTCAGATCCGGCTGAGCAATCAAGATGGCCTCGTAATTACGCACCGATCCTGTCACCTCTTTTCCACCATCCTCCGATTAAAACGATTCATCGCCGCGGGAACCCCTTCCGTCATCCAGACCTCGCAAGCCCCCATGGCATCCTCCAGACCCGCCTCCAGCTTCTTCCGCTCCCGCGGGGTGAACCGGGCGAGAACAAACTCCGTCAGCCCCTGCCGCGGGCCGGGCCCGATCCCCACGCGCAGCCGGGGCACCTCCTCTGTTCCGACCGCCTCCAGCACGGAGGTCAGCCCCAGATGGCCGCCCCCCGATCCCCGCGCGCGGATCCGAATCCCCCCCAGCGAAAGGGACACATCGTCCAGCACCACCAGGAGGTCCGCTGGCTCGAGCTGCCTGCGGCGGGCCAGACACCCCACCGTCTTGCCTGAAGCGTTCATCATCGTCTCCGGCAAGGCGAGTCCCAGCGGCCGGCCCTCCCACATCCCCTCGCCCACCTTGGCCGAGCAGAGCCGCTGCCGCAGGGGCACCCTCCAGCGCTGCGAAAGAAGCTCTACCACCATCCTCCCCACGTTGTGCCGGGTCACTGCGTAGTCCGGCCCGGGATTGCCCAGCCCGACGATCCACCTCATCGCTCCGGCTGGCGCCCTCGCGCACCCCTGAGGGCTGAGAATCTGGACGGTTCGGGTAGCCGGTTCGCCCTCACCCCTTCTTCCCTTCCGGCTTCTCCTCCTTGCCCTTTTCTGCCTTGCCCTTCTCCTCCTTACCCTTCTCTTCCTTCTTGCCCTTCTCCTCCTTCTCCTTGCCCGCGGGCTGCTCGCCGGCTTCCTCCTCCGGCTTCTTCTGCTTGAGGACCTCCGGCTCCGCCGCCTCCGCCCCCTCGGCAGCCGCCGGAACCTCCTCGAGCTTGGGCTCCACGCATCCGATCACCGGCTGGTTGGGATCGGTGATGCAGCGGATCCCCGCGGGAAGGGCGAGGTCCCGCACATGCAGGGTCTGGCCGAGCGCAAGATTCGAAATGTCCACCGCCGCCTCCGCCGGGATCTCCGTCGGCAGACATTCCACCTCCAGGTCCCACCGGTTGTGCTCGAGGATGCCCCCCTGCTGCCGGACGCCGAGGGCCTCTCCCCGGAACGCCAGCGGCACGGTGACGGTGATCCGCTGGGTGAGGGAGACCTGGTGAAAATCCACATGGATCACCTGGTGCGAGACCGGATGGTGCTGCAGCTCCTTGATCAGCACCACCCCCTCCCCCCTGGCCAGCTCCGGGTGGCCCTCGAGCTGCGGCCTGGATTCCTCGCCGAAATGGAGCGAGATGAGAACGTTTCCCCGCGCCTTGGTCCGCAGGATCCGGTAAAGATCCTTCCCCATGACCTCGATGGGAAGGGCCTCCTGACCCTGACGGTAGACGACGGCGGGGATCCTCCCCTCACGCCGGATCTGACGCGCCGCCTGCCCGCCCCTGGAAGAGCGGACGGCCGCAGTCAGAACAATCGTTTCCCTCTCCTTCGCTCCAATCATCTCACCGCCTGACCTTCATGGAGGGGGAGAGCCGTTTCCCGACGGGGGGCGCTTCCTTACTGGGCGCTTCCTTCCGGGTCTCTTCCTCCCATTGCTCGTGGAACAGGACGCTGATCGAGGTTTCCTCGTGGGTGCAGCGGATCGCCTCCGCGAAGAGCGGGGCCACGGAGAGCACCTTGATCTTCGGGATCATCCGCTCCGGCGGGATCGGCAGGGTATCCGTCACCGCCAGCTCCTTCAGCGGCGCGGCCATCAGCCGTTCCCGGGCCGGTCCGGAGAGGACCGGGTGGGTGATGGCGGCATACACCTCCTTCGCCCCCTCCTCCTTCAGCGCCCGGACCGCCTCCACCAGCGATCCGGCCGTGGCCACGAGGTCATCCACGATGAGCGCGGTCTTCCCCCGGACCTCGCCCATGATGTCCATCACCTCCGCCTGCATGTCGTTCACCCGGCGCTTGTCCACCATCGCCAGGCTCGCCCGGAAGCGCTTGGCATACGCCCGCGCCATCTTGATCCCGCCCACGTCCGGGGAGACCACCACCAGATCCGCCAGCGCCTTCCTCTTGCCGAAGTACTCCACGAAGGTGTTGATGGCGAAGAGGTGATCCAGCGGGATGTCGAAGAAGCCCTGGATCTGGCCGGCGTGCAGGTCCATCGTCAGCACCCGGTCCGCGCCGGCCACCGTGATCAGATTGGCCACCAGCTTCGCCGTGATCGGGACGCGCGGCTGATCCTTCCGGTCCTGTCGCGCGTAGCCGAAGTACGGCAGCACCGCCGTGATCCGGCGGGCCGATGCCCGCCGCAGGGCGTCGAGGAGGATCAGAAGCTCCATGAGGTTCTCGTTCACCGGCGGGCAGGTCGGCTGGATCACGAAGACATCCCGCCCGCGGACGTTCTGGTTGATCTTGACCCGAACCTCTCCTTCGCTGAAGCGACCCACCAGCGCATCGCCCAGCGGAACCCCCAGGATCTGCGCCACCCGCCCGGCAAACTGGGGATGGGCGTTGCCCGCGAACAGCACCGGCTTGTCTTCCCTGGTCATCGCTCCGGCTGACGCCTCCGCTCTCGGGGCGGAACCGAAGGTTCCATCCCCGACGATCCTCCTTCAAGGAAGGCGAGGGGCGGACCCCCTCGCG
>CAYFHV010000045.1:0-11010 GCA_964343105.1 uncultured Planctomycetia bacterium
TTCGCAGGCGTACGCCGCCCGCCGGTCGGCCGCCCCCATGTCATGCTGGATCACCCCGACCGACAGCCCCAGCGCCTCGTAGATCGGCCCCATCCAGTTCCGGTCGCGCCGGGCGAGGTAATCGTTCACCGTCACGACATGCACCCCCCGGCCGAGCAGGCCGTTGAGGGTGACGGCCAGCGTCGCCACCAGCGTCTTCCCCTCGCCGGTCGCCATCTCCGCAATCTTGCCCTGGTGGAGGACCATCCCCCCGAGAAGCTGGACATCGAAGTGCCGCATGGAGACCGTCCGGCGGGCCGCCTCCCGGACCAGCGCGAACGCCTCCGGCAGCAGCTCCCCCATCGCCCGCTCCTCGACCTTCAGCCGGCGCTTCCGCTCCGCCTTGACCGCGTCCTCATCCTCCCGCTCGGCGCCAGACCCCTCACCGACGCGAGAATCGGCGCCCGGTACCGGCTGAGGCAACTCCCCCTCGCGGGTGAGCCCCCCGCCGAGCTCCTCGATCCGCCGGAACAGGCGCGCCCGGATCTCGCCGCCCTTGGCCTTGAGCTCCGCATCGCTCAGGCCCTGCAAAGGCGGCTCCAAGGCGTTGATCCGCTGAACCAGCGGACTCAGGCGCTGGAGCACCCGCTCGTTGTGGGATCCGATGACCTTATCCAGAATCCAGGTCAGCATCGGCTATCGCTCCAGCGGGCGACTTCGCCCTCATCGCTTCGCCGCCTTCCAGCGCAGGTACGCATCCAGGAAGAGATCCAGCTCCTCCCCGTCAAGCACCCCCTGCGTCTTGCCGGTCTCCGCATCGGTCCGGTGATCCTTCACCATCTGGTACGGCTGCAGCACGTAGGAACGAATCTGCGAGCCCCATTCGATCTTCTGCTTCTGGGCGTACTGCCTGGCCGCCGCTTCCTCTCGCCGCCGGCGCTCCAGCTCGTAGAGGCGCGCCCGCAGCACCTTCATCGCAAAGGCCTTGTTCTTGTGCTGGGACCGCTCGTTCTGGCACTGCACGACGAGGCCGCTGGGCAGGTGGGTGATCCGAACCGCGGAGTCGGTGGTGTTGACCCCCTGCCCGCCCGGCCCGCCGGCCCGGTAGACGTCAATCCGCAGATCCTTCTCCTGGATCTCCACCTGGATGTCATCGGGGACCTCCGGGATCACGTCCACCGCGGCGAAGGAGGTATGGCGCCTCTTGTTGGCATCGAACGGCGAGATCCGCACCAGCCGGTGCACCCCCGCCTCTCCCTGCAGCAGGCCGAACGCAAACTCCCCCTGGATCTCCATCGTGACCGATTTCACCCCGGCCTCCTCGCCCGCCAGGTAATCCAGCACCTGCCGCTTGAACCCCTTGGACTCCGCCCATCGGCCGTACATCCGGAAGAGCATCGAGACCCAGTCGCATGACTCGGTCCCGCCGGCCCCGGCGGCGATGGAAAGGATCGCGTTGTTGGCGTCGCTTTCGCCCCGGAAGAGGGTCCGCCGCTCCAGCGCCGCCACCTGCCCGGTGAGCGCGGAGAGGGACCGCTCAAGCTCCTTCAAGGCAGATGCGTCCTGGGGATCCAGAAGGGTAGAGAGCTCTTGCAGGGTTTGAAGCTCGTCCCAGGCCGCTCGCCAGGGCTCCAGGACGGATTTCAGGCGCTTCAGCTCCTGGACGCTGGCGTTGGCCCTGGAGGAATCGTCCCAGAAGCCGGGTGCAGCCAGGTCCGCTTCGAGGCTCTTTATCCGGACTTCCGCGGAGTCCAGGTCAAAGATACCTCCGCAGGTTGGAGAGCGTGTCTCGGAGTGACTTCAACTGCGCGGCGATCGTCTCCCGCATGAGGGAGATTATAGCGTCGGCGCAAGGAGATGTCTAGGAGCGGTCGTGTGCCCGCTGTCGCTGCGTCATGCCGCCCGCTCCGGCACAAGCTGCGATTCCAGGCCCGAGGCGTTGATCCCCTCCAGCAGGCCGGTGGAGAGCCCCATCCCGAGCAAGATCTGCTCCAGGCCGGCGCCGGCGGAAAGGACCGCGATCTCCATCTCCGGGAGGATCCGCTGAAGCAGCTCGCCGGGTGCCCGTTCACCGACGAAGACCACCCGCTCCGCCTCGAGTCCTGCCAGCGCCACCCCCCAATCGGCCGGATCGTCGCTGTTCACATAGAGCACGTCGCTGCGGGCCGGAAGCTCAAGGCCCGCCAGGCTGTCGGCGCCCAACAGAACCTTCTTTATTCCGGGGTTGCGCGGCAGGCGGCCCAGGAACTCCTCCAGCCCCGCCCGCCGGCTGATCTCCGAGGCCTGCACCGCCAGCGCCTGCCCGCCCGGCATCACCTCGGCCAGGACCCGAAGCTTCCCTTCCACCTCCTCCGCCCCGGCGGCGGAGTAGTGGGAAACGAACGCGAGGAGATGCCCGGGCTTGGGCTGGATCCTGAAGCTTACCCCGGCGTTCGAGATGTCCACCGGCATGTTGGCCATCCAAATGACGACGCCGTAGCGGTTCCGATCCCCCGAAGGCCCTCTCTGCCCCAAAGGGCTCTCCTCCAGCAGAAATCTTTCGACTCCCTCTTTGAAATCTTCCTCCGGCGGATTGAGCCGCCGGTAGGTCGTGAGAGTGATAACCTGGCCCTCCGCTACGACGGAAATCCCTTGGGGAAACAGGATGAGCTCCGGCAGATGCTCCGCCAGCAGCTCCACAACCTCTTTGCGCGAAAGCTCGTTGGGGCTCGCCAAAACGCTCTGTTCCGGATCCCGGCTGATCCGGTCCAGGTAACGGCCCAGCTCCTCTTTCAGCGCGGACCGTTCGGCCGGATCCGTTTCCCGTCTTAAAACCAACGCATCCGGCGCCTCCCTCCCTATGCTCACTTCGAAAACGGCCTTCCGCCGTTTCCGGGAGGGCTTCCTCAGCTTCACCTCGAAGTTCTCCGGCAGACCCGCCAAGCGGGCCTCCAGCACCACGGCAGGCTCCCGGGCAGGATCGTTCAGAAGAAGGGAGGTTGCGGCCTCCTGGAGGGAGATTTCCTTCGGAGAGGGTCCGGTCTGATCCTCCACCCGCATCTCATCCGCCCCAAGGTCCATCCACCCCTCTAGGATCTTCAGGCCGAGCTCCCGAATCTCCTCGATCTCCTCCGCCCCGGCGGTCTGGGGTGGAGCCGAAGAGGGATCCCCCCTGCCCTGGGCTCTGGCGAGCCATGCCGAAAGATCGGGGGTTTCCATGAGTGGGATCGCCTCGCGCAGCGCCGCCGGATCCTCGTTTAACAAGCGCTTGGCAAGATTCAGGTCCCCTGCCGCATAAGCGATGGTGGCAGACCGGGTCCACAGTTGTCTGCTCCCCGGATTTGCCAGAGCATCCTCACCCATGCGGAGGACCCATCGGGCCATTTCGGAAAGCAGCCGATCCTTCGGCAGCTCTGCCATCTTCCGCTCGAACCGGCGCGAAAGGGGCCTGCCGGCAATCGCGAAGTAAGGAAAAAAGGGATTGAACGTCTCAGTGGTCTGGATCGGCTTGACCAACAGTTGGATGTGGAAGAGCTTCCTCATCCCTTGGGAGGACAAGACAACCGGATAGAGGCTCCCTTCCTTCCTCTCCACCCGATCCAGGAGGTGAACGGCCACTCCGAAAGGCCCATACTTCCGGCGCCACCCTTCAACGATCGAAGAGACGCTCTCCTCGGCGGGCGCCTCCGGAACGACCAAAAGGTCCAGATCCAGTGCCGATTCAGGATCGATCAAGAAGGAGCCCATCACTCCGATCACGGCATCCGGGTAGACCCCCAAGGCGTCCCGAATCGGATGAAGGCCTGGAACTCCCAGCCTGTTCTCTGGAATCACAAATTCATCCAGCGACCGCTGAACCGCTCCTTGGAGCGAAACCGCCTGCTCCATCCCGGCGGCGATACCAGGTTTCCCTTGTCCGGAAACGGGGATATGGAAAAGACGGATTAAACGGGCAAGCACATCTCGATCCTCTTCTTCCATTCCTCTTTCCAAAAGGACCGTTGCCGCTTGTGTCATGCCGTATTTTTGAAGATTGATATTGTGATGGAAAAGGATGTTGCCCAGCGAAAGAACTTCTCCCCTCTCTTGAATTTGCAAGATTACCCCGGTGAGATTGCTCAGAATCCGGAGTCGGACATCGGCCCAGTAGTGGGGATCGTCCGTTCGTTCCCTGTGGGCGGCTCGCCTTGGATATAGAATGGAACGCAATCTTTCCGCAGAGACGCCGGTGGCTTTCAGATCCGAACGATGCCGTCTGAGCACTTCGGACGCTTTCTTCTTTTCATCCGCAACTTTCTGGACGATAGGCAGCAAAGCGATGAGAAAACGCTCCAGCTTTACCCTCCATTCCTCCGCCCCGGCGGCGGGGATATCCGAGAACAGGTCCCGTCGCCAGAACTCGTGATCTCGGAAATAGTCGGGGGCGGCGGTCAGTGCCTCCTGCGCGAGGTTCACGGCCGACCGCTGAAACGCCTCTGCTGTGCGTCGTAGTCCGGCCGCTTCAGCCACGATACTCAACATATGCGCTCCTATCGCAGCCAGGTTGAGAAAAGCAGCCGGATTCGGGTTCGGGGTGGAGGCTTCCAACCGCAGATCGGGAGAGGGACGCCCAACCGTTCGCGCGAAGGCCAGCCCTGGCCCCAGTTGTTTGCCCTGCCGGAAGAGATCCAGCTCTCCCACACCTTCTGCGAAGGTCCTTACCAACGGTTGCGTCAGATTGGCGAGAACCTTTTGTTCTTGGTCATGATCCAGCCATTCTTTGGGATCAGCGCTGACTGCCAGGGAGAAGGCTGCCATTGCCTTGATTAAGGAGGGCTTCAATCGAGGATCGTCCAAGGAAGAGAAGGAGTGAGGATCTCTTGAGAAGATGCCGTACATTTCTCGCAGGGCGATTGCCAGCAGATCACTCCAGAGGGTTCCCTGCGGGATTGAGGCGCTTGGGTTGTGCAGATATTCTCCGGCTTGTTCCCAGGAGAGATTTCCTGCCTGACCTAAGAGAGAGACAACTTCCGCGAGCAGATGAGGCAGCTGCGACTTGAACTCTGGGGAGGCCGGGCTGTTGGGGTCGAGAAGTGGAAGGATAAGAGGCAGCCCCCTTTGGAGTTCTCCCAGAATGTGCCCGGTCGGTAGCCCTTCACCTCGCAAGTGCATGAGATTTCTGGTAATGAGGAGATTTACCTCGTATCTTTGGATTCCCAGTAGGAGTGATTGGATGGCTGACGTGCGATCCGATTCGGTTATCTTCGGAACCTGACTGAGCAACTGCTCCACCCGGCTCCAGTCTCGAGCCGTTTGCGCTTCCTTCAACTGGAGGTCCAGCCCCTCTAGTTGCGCTTGCAGAGGCGATGCCTCCTCCATCCCGGCGGCGCTTCTCAAAGGAATGATCAGCGATACAACAGCACCTTTTTTATCCCTACGATTGGAAGCCCTTAGGCGCCAACCGTGCACGTTGGCATGCTGGGTGGCGTGCAAAAAGCCGACCCCGTCACCTCCCATTAATTCAGGCTTGGACAGCTTTGTAGTGACCCGGTCCTTTCCCAAGCGGGCGCGGACTTTCCGCGCAATGCCGTTTCCGTTGTCGAATACTTGGATCCATAGATTGCTTCCGCGGATTGCGGCCTGAAGGCGAACCTCCATGGAATCCACATCTTCTTTCCAGCGCTCAACAACAGCATCAATCGCGTTGTCTATCGTATGTCGAAATATCTCGTAATGAAGGACGGCTTGGATCCTTTTCTTTCCGCTTCGCTTGATGCCGGGCGGCGGATTCTGGCGCCAGAGTTGATCCCGCAAGGCATCCATCGCTTGATCGAGAAGTCCCGTCTCCCAAAAGGCATCGTAAAGTCCACGGTGGGAAAAAGACCCGTGCTGGTGCAACTCATTTCCGCGAATCGTCTTGTCAAAGAGCACGCGCTGCCTAACCCTAATCTTTTCCTCCGCCCCGGCGGCAGGCACATAAATCTTAGACATCACTGTAATTGGAGGTAGACGAGCTTTGCGATAACCTTCGCTGTTGAATGCGCCGAAACGTGTGGTTACCCCCTGAGCTGCCAGCCACTGTCTCAAATGAGGCTTCTTTGCGGTTTTCCAGCGTTGGACTTGGACCAGCTCACGATGATACGTTCTTACGCGATCCCAGTTATACCGATTTGTCCGGATCCAGGTGATGGCTTCTTTGCGCGTTCGCTCAATCGCTCCAGGATCCCCATAAGCAATCGGAAGAAATAACATGGCCAAAGCGTATTCAAGATTGTCATCCTGAGAAGCCGGGGGCTGGGTGCGCAGAAAACCTGAAAGATTTACCGCTTGCAGCCAAAGACGATCATCTCCTTTAAATCTGAAACCCTCTTTCTTGAGTAAACCGATGTCCCGATCGATGATCTTTGCCTCCTCTGCATCCGTCACACTATGAGGCGGCGCTCCCTCTAAGATCAAAATGACATGATCAATATCGCTGTCCCGATCGGCATACCCTTTGAGGGAACTTCCCAGCGGGACGATGGCAATCTTGATATTTTCGTTTTTCAAGAGCTGTCGAGAATACTTTTCAATCATCGGTCCAACTTTCCGCAGTGCCTCAATTCTTCGAACGCTTTCTTGGGTAACAAATGGAGATTTCGCAAGGGACCGCAAAGAAGCAGCGTAGGCATCCTCATGCTTAAAATGCGGCTCCGCAAACACTTCCTCCGCCCCGGCGGCGGGGCCTTTCGGCAGGCTGTCCCGGATCCGGTCCGTTTTCAGCGGGATCCAAGGCACCTCCGGCCATCTGACCTTGGACCCAAACGCCGGAGAGATACCGAGGTAAAGCCCTTTCCCCTCCGGGTTTTCCAGATTGGTCGCCGCCTCCCCCTTCCGGAATCGGTGGCCCCCTCTTTGCAGGTGAAGCGGGAGTGGCTCCGCTCCCAGCCCGCGCACCACCAGACGGGCCAGCTTCAGCCTTTCCGCGGCGGGCGAGTCCCGAACATCACGCACGAAAACGATCCCGCGGCCGCTGTAATGGGTCCCTCCAGAGGTCGGATATCCCATCAGGAGGATGAACGCCTTCCCCGCCCGCTCCTGAATCTCGGGGGCGGTGATTAAATCAATCGGATACTCGATCTTCCTGCGCCACGTCTCCGGAGTCCCGAACGACACTTGCCTGAGCTCCAGGCCGAACCGCCCGCCGCTGACGTACAGCAGGCCGGCGGACACGTCCTCGATCATCTCCTGGAAGAACTTCCGGTCGTTCTGCGCGACCGCCGTGTAGAAGGGGTTCGAGGCCAGCTTCCGGCGCTCCTCCGGCGGCAGCTCTCCAAGCGCCTGCGGATTGACGTAAAGGTAGACCGGCGCCTTGGGGTTGGACCCCAGATGCGCCATGTCGGGCGAGGTGAGATAGGGGCGCAGCGGCGGATAAGGGAGGCTCCGATCGTCCAAAGTCGTCTTGATCTGGCTGAGCGCATTGAGCGGCAGAGACCAGAGATCCTTCTTTAGCTCCATCACCTTGCGGTAGTCCCCCAGGGCCGCGTACACCTCGCCAAGGCGCTTCTCGATCTCTTCCCTCCTTGAGGGGCTTCTCTTTAAGATGGCGTTGTTTTCCAGATGCCACTGCAGAAGCTTGGCGGCATCCTCGTAACGCCCCTGAGCCCCCAAGAAACCGGACAGGCGGTACAGCTCTTCATCCGTGTAGTTCGCCCGCCCCACCCCCTGGGCAGCCAGCCATTGCTCGTAGGTCTTAAACGCCGCGCCTGGATCCATCGGCTCTAGGAGTCTCCACAAATCCCCCAGCGCCTCAGAGGTCCCCAGCCCCCCCAGCCGCTGGATCTTCTTGAGGTAATCCGGGACCTGGATCGCCTCCTGATAGGCCCTCTGCTCGGCGGAAAGCTTCGGCTGCTTGTCCTGCGCCGCTGCCGCCGGCGCTCCCGACCCGGCACCGCTGGAATCCTGCCAAGCCGACGAGGCTGTCACCCCCAACAGGAAAGTCGCCGCCCATCTTAAAACGGGACCTCTTCTCTCCTCCATCCCGGCCTGCCCGCCGTCGGTGGGAAGACGGGCAGTGCGGGGCGCGCGGCGGTAGACCTTCTCCGGGTCGTATCCCGCCCGCCTGAGCGCAGAGGGCCAATCAGGCAGAGCCGGAACCGACTTGCTGTACACAACCGCCGCGTAGGCGTGGAAAAGCTCCCGGCCCCACTTAGTCCGACGCTGGACTGCGGAGAGGACTTTACCCGGAGCCAGAACCTCCAGCCCACGTCCCTGGACGGCCTGCCGGATCGCCTGAATGACCCGGTCGGTGTTGTCCTTCCAGGAAGGGGTGTAGACCTTCTCCGGGTCGTATCCCGCCCGCCTGAGCGCAGAGGGCCAATCAGGCAGAGCCGGAACCGACTTGCTGTACACAACCGCCGCGTAGGCGTGGTAAAGCTCCCGGCCCCACTTAGTCCGACGCTGGACGGCGGATTGGATTCCCTTCCGTGACCGGCTGCTGCCAGGAGCCAGAACCTCCAGCCCACGCCCCTGGACGGCCTGCCGGATCGCCTGAATGACCCGGTCGGTGTTCCAAGAACGTGGGCGACCGGGTGAGCGGCCCCCTTTCTCCTCCACCCCGGCGGCCAGCCAGGTGCGGACCGCCTTCAGGATGTCCGGAGCCAACTTGTCCACAATGGGGTCGTGAAGGATCCAGTCCTGCAGGCGTCGGTTCGGATCGTCGTCGTTTTCCTTCAGCCAAGAAAGGAAACGACGGATTCCCTCTGGGCTGGAGCCCTTGATCTGTTCTTGAAATATCGGTTTCGCCTTAAAGAGTTCAGGCGTGACGGGCTGATGCAACAGATAGATAGGTCTGGGGATGCCCGATTTGGGCTCCTGTCCTATCCGAAGCGGCATCACATTGAGAGACAAGCCAGCCCGTTTCATCTCCATCAGCCATTTCCATTTGGCCCAGTAGGGAATTGCGATCGGAGCAGCGGGAGCCAGCACCTCGCTCATTGGCAAGAATCCATTGATGGAGGATTCCGGGATTTTGTATTGAACGATTACGCCTTTATCAAAGATGTGGATGATTTTCACCGGAACCCTGTTTTGACCCATTGCCGTTTCAATGTCATCTAGGGCCCGTCGCCACGGTATTTCCTCCGCCCCGGCGGCGGGAGATCGGGGGATGGGAGCTGGCAATCGGATCGGGCCGGTGAAGGAGATCTCGATGTTTCCTCGCGCGCCGGCGGCAAGCCCACGCCAGGCTCGATCCTCCAGTTGGCGTTCCAGAGTCACCGCGGGAAGCCCTTGCGGGATTTGAATGTGGTAGCGCCGGCCAGGGTAGTAGCCGAAGCGAAGCTCACGGCTCAGTTCCTTCAACTCCTCTCGAGAGAGCCGGGAGGCAAAGGGCGCCCTTCTGGGAAGGTCATGCCCCGGCGCATGCCAGCGGACCAGGCGGAGGGAACCCTTTGGGCCGGTGACCATCCAAAGATCCACCGCCCCTGGCTGAGCAGCACGGGCCAGGTCTTGGGCCAGCCGGCCGACGGCGGTGTCGGAGACCTCAGGCGCAGGCAGATACCCAGAGACAGCCTGTGGAGTCAACACCAGAGTCACAGCTTCAGGAGTCAACGTTGTCTCGCCGCTGCTTGAAAGTCTGAGATACCTGGCCTCCGCCTGCTGCGCGTAAGCCTTCAGGTCGATCTGCCTAAGCTCTTCCAGAGAAAGCTGGTCCACGATCCGCTGCCTCTCTTCGCCCAAATACTTCGGCAGATCCCTGATCGCTCCATGCCATCGGTTCAGGCGCCGTAGGGTCGTTTGCCACAATCGCCATTTCAGGACAGACTCCTCGATCGTCCGCTCATAAATCTCAGCCGCCTTTTGTGGAGAGTACTTGAAAAGATCAGGCTCACGCGCCTCGAAAGCAGCATCATCTCCATAAGGCTCGCGTAGAAGAACAGTGGCCGCATCCCTGCCGAAATGTCGCAGCATCCGGCTTTTAATCTTCCGCTGCAACGGCTTCCAAAGCTCAGACCGCTTCTGCCACTCCCAGAACGTGAACTCCCGATCCAGGGGTTCACTCTTTGCGCGTGGGTTCAGAAAACGACGGAGGTAGTCCCGCTCGGTATCCGACGGATCGGCCAGGATCCCATGCCCCGCCAAACGTGCCTGGGCTTGAAGGGCAGCCCTCTGCAACCGGGTGGTGATGTAACGCTGGACAAAGTCCCGCCCGTAGCTGTCTGCCGTCAGTCCCTCCCTTTCCGCTCTGGAAAGCTCCCCCATAGAGGTCACCGTCTTGTCCTTGGTCGCCAACCAAAGCTTCTGCACCATGGCCCTCACAGTGAACCACAGCTCTAAGGAGTTCGGCTTGTCCATGGCAACCTCGATACCTTCGATCCAATGAAAGTAATTGTGCTCACGCTGCTCTGGCTCTGCGGCCAGAACCCTGGCTAAGACGTTGCGTACAGATTGCTCACCCTCTCTCACGTACTCCGCGAGCGGATGGTCGGGCGGTAGCTTTGCAAGGATCCCCTGAGCCTTTTGCGTACGCTTGGCTATCTCGCGCAGGGCCTTGTAGGGGTTTCCGCCCCGATCGACTGTCCGGTCTAAAGCCCTGGACAGATTGTAGGAATCAGAGGCCCGACCGGAATCGTCCCCCCAACTTAACAAGCGATCGTAGACCTGCCTCAGCTCCGCCACCGTGGAGAGCTCCTCCTTCGTCAGAGGAAGCCCGGCCACCTGTTCCGAAAGGTTCTTGGGCAAAGCGGCTCCCGATCCCATTCGCAGAAACTCCCGTCGCGTGACCCCACGCTTCGGCTGTTCTCCTCTCTCCTCCATTCCGGCGGCGGGCGGGGTGAACTCCTGCTCCAGACCGGCGCGGTCAAGCTCAGGGCGCAGGGCGAAAGCGGGAGAAGGCAGAGCGAGGGCGAGGGAGAGCAAGAGGCCAACGAGTCGGGAAGCCGGTTTCATCGGGGTTTGCCTTTTGAAAAAGTATACCTGACCGGAGAGCGAATGGGCAAGGGGAATATCTAGATTAAATTACGGCTTACTCTTTCCCGGGCGGATTCAAACCGCTAACGCAACACCACCCGTTCAAAAGCCTCTGAAGGATTC
>CAYFHV010000046.1:0-7409 GCA_964343105.1 uncultured Planctomycetia bacterium
GCAACCTGTGGTTCCATACCGGCAGAGCGATCCTGCGGGTGGAGCCCCACCGGCGGATCCAGCTGGAGGTAGCGGGGGAGGCAGCCCTGCTCTATTATCCGCGGGATGAGGAGAACACCTTTCTCGATCAGCGGCTCCGCACGCAGCTCTCCTGGGCGCATCTTTCCTGGCTGACCCACCGCGTGGGGTGGCTCTTCCAGTACCGCGAGTACGACACCCGGCGGGCGCGGGATCCGGATCAGGTCAAACTCAACGGCCTCGGCCGCGAGGATCGCCGCCATGTGGCCAGCTACGAGATGCGGCTGCGGTTCCCGAAGACCTTTGCCCGGCTGGCCGCGGAGTTTTACCGGAACTTCTCCAACGACCATTTCCAGGACTTCTACGACTGGGAGGATTTTCGCTTCCGGGGGTCGCTCACCCGGGTCCTCGGCTCGCGGTGGATCGCCAGCGTTAACGCAAGCCACGAGCGGAAGAACTACCAGTCCCGGTCGGTTCCGGTCATCGCCGTGGCGGAGCGGGACAACCTGCTGACCGTCGCCGGCTCCCTCATCTATCAGTTGAACGAGAAGGCGTCTCTCTCCTATTCGCTGACCTACCGGTATCAGGATTCCAACGACCCCCGGCTGGACTTCACCGACTGGGTTCATCAGGCGGGGGTGACGCTGAGCTTCTAAAGTTAAACCCCCTTGGGAGAATCCCTTGGGGGTTAAAGATCCAGTGACTCGTTAGCGGTTGCGAGTTACTTGGGTCCTCCCTTTTTCCCGCTGGAAGGATTGTTGTTGCTGACCTCCGTAGAGCCGTTTCCTGGAGTAACAGTGATCGTGTTGATCGCGGTCACCGTCTTGGCGCTCGCAGCTTCCACTGTGGTAGCTTCGACTGTGGTTCCTGCGGTAACCTCCACCTTCACTGAGGGCTCCACGCTGAGCGTGGCGCCCGCGGTGATCGTCCGATCGGATGTTGCGGCGTCCAGCTTAGCATCCAGCTTAGCATCCAGCTTAGCATCGAGCTTGGCATCCAGCTTGGCGTCCATCGTTGCCTCTGACCGGTTGTCCAGTTGCCGATCGAAGGCATCGATGGCAGCCTCTGAAGCGGGATGAGTCTTTCCTCCCGAGAAGCTGGCCAACCCCGCAAGCGCAGTGCGCAGCCCATGTTCATAGCCGGTGCCTGGTCCGGAGAAGACATCCAGGGCCAGTGCGACTCCCGGCTCCTCCATGGCGCGTGCGGTCTTGAACTGTTCCTGTACAAAGATGTCATCCACGGTGTCCAGGGCGATGCTCCCGTCCCGGGTGGCGAGGTACTCCTGGAGGAGGCCGGGCAGGCTATCGCGCATCGCCTGGGCCAGCTCGGAGGATCGCTCCTCGGCGATGGCCTTCTCGGCATGGTAGCGCAGCTCCAGGGCCTCCAGGGCGCCGTCGGCCGCCCAAGCGAAGGGAGAGAGGAGACTCAAAGCAAAGGTTGCGCAGGTCAGAGAGGCCACGAAGGCAGAAAAAATCCCGTGCCGGGTCTTCCTTAATATACCCAACAACGGCTGCTTCATCTTCTCCTCCTTCCTCTCTGGCACCTGGCTGCCCCGCCACTTCTCTGCGGGGCCCTCTAGTTTTGCGTCCCCACCTTACGGTGGGTTTGCCCTGATACTGAAGGGGAACTTCTCTGCCCCTTCCGAACTTCGTATTACAGTCAAACTATGGCAGATGCGGTGGGAGAATGCAAGAGGTAAATGCCCATAACCCATTAGAAAATTTGAGGTTAGAACGCGATGATTCGCGGGGAGTGCTGCTTAAAAGCGCTTAAACAGATTTAAGCCAGCCAAGTGGATTTTTGCACAGCCGGCGGGTTCTAGCTGACGACGGCCGAGACGATTCGCTCCAGGTAGTCCAGGTCGACCGGCTTGACCACGAAGTCCACCACACCCAGTTTCTGGACCGTGGTGTCGGCCTGCTCGTAGAAGGGATAGCCGGTCAGGATCACCACCTTGGCCTCCGGCAGGATCCCCCGGATCTCCTGCAGCGCCTTGAGGCCGTCCTTCACCGGCATCTTGAGGTCCATGATGATGAGCTTGATCTCCTGGGCGTGCTCCCGCACCTGGGCCAGCGCCTCATCGCCGTTGGAGGCCTCGAGGATCCGTTCGACGCCGATGGAGCGGAGGAACTTGGTGAGGGTTGTCCGGACCGGCGCTTCGTCGTCCACGACGAGGATGAGCGGCTTCGCCATTGCGGCTGCCAGTATAGCATCGCCTCCGGGCCGGTGTCATCTGTCTCTTTGCACTGTTTCTTTGCACATTCGCCAGTAGTTGCCAGGGCCTTGAAGAAGTGAGCAGGTGTGAGCCATACTTACGGGGGATGGGCATGACAGATCATCTGATGACGATTGAAGAGGTGGCGCAGTACATGCGGGTGAGCCGCTTCACCGTCTACCGGCTCGCCAAGCGACGCTCTATTCCTGCAACCAAGATTGGACGCCAGTGGCGATTTCAAAAAGAGGAGATTGACCAATGGGTGAGAGAGCAGTTTCAAAGGGAACGCCATCCCCTCGGGTGAGTTTCTCCCTGATGCCCCAGGGCTTGAGGGAGAAGCTGATCGTGGCATTCGGCCTCATGTCGGTGGTGCCCTTGCTGGTGCTGGGGTATGTCGTTACCAACTACGTCTTCCCGCGCGTGGAGACCCTTTGGGACATCTCCCTGGTGGTGGGGCTTGCCGCCCTGGTCGCCTTCCTTGGATTCATCGTTGCGCGGGGATTCGTGGTGCCTGTGGTGAAGCTGGCCGAGCAGGCCCAGGCGATTGCAGCCGGCCAGCTGGTAAAGGAGGTGGACGTCGGCCCGGAGGCCGGCGGCGAGGTGGGCTCCCTGGGGATGGCGCTCAACCAGATCACGCAGCGGGTGCGGGAGAACATGTCTCAGCTGCGGGTGTACGGTGAGCAGACCAAGCACCTCAACCTGGAGATCAACCGCCGGATCCTGACCCTCTCGCATCTGCTGCAGGTCAGCAACCTGATCAGCCAGCAGGCGAAGATCGAGGAGATCATCACCTTCATCCTGGAGAGGCTGACCCAGCTGGATGAAGCGGAGCTGAACTGCATCCTGGAGCTTTCCGCGGAGGATGGGGATCTTGTCGTCCGGGCGGCGGCGGGAGCGGATCCCAACCAGGCGATGGCGCTGCAGGGCAGCAAGGTGGTCGCCCCCTGGCTGACCAAGATCCTGCAGGAGCGGCGGACGGCCGTCGTGGACTCGGAGCACAAGGCATCGGCCGGCGGGGAGCTCCTCCAGAGCCTCTTCGGCATGAAGCACGCCTTCTGCCAGCCGATCGTCTCGCTGGGACAGGGGACCGGCCTGCTCATCACCGCCAACGCGAAGCCGGAGTTTGTCTTCGGCGAGGATTGCCTGGACCTGCTGAAGGTGTTCGGCAAGCAGGTGTCGATCGCCATCGAGAACGACCTGTTGGCCAAGCGGGCGGAGGAGCTGAAGGTCATCGATGAGCTGACCGGCCTGTACAACGCCGGCTACATGAAGAGCCGATTGGAGGAGGAGGTCCGGCGCGCCATGCGCTACCACCGCCCCTGCGCGTTCCTGCTGCTCAACCTGGATGACTTCCAGCAGATCCAAGGCCTCTACGGCGGGCTGGCTGGGGAGGGAATCCTCCACCAGGTGGCGAATCTTCTCAAGGGGCGTGTGACGGAGGTGGACCGGGTGGGGCGGATGGGATCCGATGAGTTCGCCATGATCCTGCCGGAGAGGAACAAGAGGGAGGCGATCGAGCTGGCGGAGGCGGTCCGGGGTGCGATCGAGCAGCACCCCTTCCTGAACGGCAATCAGCCCCTCCCGCGGCCGGTGAGCCTCTGCGTCGGGGTGAGCGAGAATCCGCTGGACGGGTCGACCGCCCAGGAGCTGCTCAACAAGGCGACGCAGGCGGTGAGGTCGGCCAAGGGCCAGGGCAAGAACAGGGTGGTCGCAGTCTAGATGGCGAAGAACGGCAGCTTAGAGGAATTGCTCAAGCTCATGGTGGAGAAGAACGCCTCCGACCTGCATCTCACCGTGGGCTCTCCCCCGGTGCTGCGGATCAACGAGGAGCTGGTTCCCCTGGGGGGGCCTCCCCTGGGAGAGGAAGAGAGCCGCGCCATGGCCTACAGCCTGCTGACCCCCGAGCAGATCGCCGCCTTCGAGCGGGAGAGGGAGCTGGACATGTCCTTCGGGCTCGAGCACTTGGGCCGCTACCGGGTCAACATCTTCGTGCAGCGCGGATTGGTAGGGGTGGCCATCCGGCTGCTGCCCTTCCACATCCGGAATTTCCAGGAGTGCGGCCTGCCGGCCCGGATGATGGAAGAGATCTGTCAGAAGAAGAGAGGCTTGGTGCTGGTGACCGGGGCGACGGGAAGCGGCAAGTCCACCACGCTGGCCTCCATGGTCGGGTGGATCAACGATCACCGCCGGTGCCACGTGATCACGGTCGAGGATCCGATCGAATACGTCCACGCCAACAAGCTGGCCATCATCGATCAAAGGGAGCTGGGCACCGACACCCTTTCCTTTCACGCGGCGCTGAAGCATGTGCTCCGCGAGGACCCGAACGTGATCCTCATCGGGGAGATGCGGGATCTGGAGACCATTGAGGCCGCCCTCAACATCGCCGAGACGGGCCACCTGGTGCTGGCGACCCTGCACACCTCGGACGCCGTCCAGACGGTGAACCGGATCGTGGATGTCTTCCCGTCGCACCAGCAGCAGCAGGTCCGGGTCCAGCTCTCCTTTGTCCTGCTGGCGATCTTTGCCCAGCAGCTCGTGCCCGCTCTTGCGGGGGATACCCGGAAGCTGGCCGCAGAGGTTCTCATCGCCACACCCGCCGTACGGGCCTTGATCCGGGAAGGGAAGGCCCATCAGATCTACTCGGTGATCCAGACGAGCCAGAGGGAAGGGATGCGGACGATGAACCAGTCGCTGGCGGATCTCTATCTCAGGAAGGAGATCGCCTACGAGCAGGCCCTCGTCCGGACACCGGATGCGGAGGAGCTGCTCCGGCTGATCCAGCCGGGCTAGGCACGGGGACAGGGAAATGGCGACGCGCAGGGTGATTGCGAAGCAGCTGGGGGAGTTGCTCCTGGAGAGGAAGCTGATCACGCAGGAGCAGCTCGACCACGCGCTCAAGGTTCAGCAATCCAAGGGAGGGTTGCTGGGCCAGATCCTGGTGACGCTGGGATACACCACGGAGGAGGCCGTGGCGCAGGCGCTCACCGCCCAGTACGGGTTCCCCTTCCTTCCCCTCAAGAGTTACTCGATCGAGGGGGACTTCCTGAACCTGGTTCCACAGAACGTGGCCGAGCAGTACTGCCTGATCCCCGTGGACCGGATCGGCGACACCCTGGCCGTCGCCATGGCGGATCCCCTGAACACCAGCGCCGTCGAGGACATCGAGATGATCAGCCACTGCTCGGTCCAGATCTTTGTCTCCACGATGGGCGACGTCGCCGAGGCCATCCACAAGCACTACGGAGGCAACAATGCCTGAGGCCAAGCCGACCCCGGCTGTCGGGAAGGGGGCCAGCGACCGCCTGGTGGAGACGCTGGTCAGCCGGGGCGTTCTCAAACGGGAGGATCTGGACCGGGTGCTTCAGACGCAGAGGGAGCGCGGCGGCTCCTTGAGCCAGCTCCTGACCGAGCAGGGGCTGGTGGAGAGCCGGACGCTGGCGGCAGCCCTCAGCCAGATCCTGCGGATCCCCGCGATCTCTCTCTCCCGGATGGAGCTGGATTCCAACCTCAGTCAGGCGATCCCGAGGAAGCTGGCCTTTCACTACCAGCTCGTTCCGGTCTCCAGGATCGGGACGCAGCTGACCGTGGCGATGTCGGATCCGATGAACGTGCTGGCGTTGGATCACTTGTCCCAGGTCACGGGGCTCCTGCTGGTGCCCATGATTGCCACGCAGGATGAGATTCAGGATGCGCTCCGGCGCCTGTACGGGGGCGTCATCGCGGACACCCTGGAGGAGCTGAGCACCCGGGCGGGAGTGGAGGAGAAGCTGCAGCTCATCTCTGGTGAGGAAGGGGAGGCCCGCGCCGCGGAGCGGCTGGAGGACCTGGTCCGCCTGACCGAGCAGGTCCCGGTGGTGAAGGTGACCAACGCCATCCTGACCCAGGGGGTTGTGCTCAAGGCCAGCGACATCCTGGTGGAGCCCTTTGAGAAGCGGCTCCGGATCCGGTACCGCGTGGACGGGGTCTTCCGGGAGGGAGAGGCCCCGCCGGCGGCCATGCACACAGGGATCATCTCGAGGATGAAGGTGATGGCGAATCTCAACATCGCCGAGCACCGCCTGCCGCAGGACGGACGGATCAAGTTCACGGTGGAAGACCGAAGCGTGGATTTCCGTGTCTCCGTGATCCCCACCTACTACGGCGAGAAGATGTGCCTTCGGATCCTGGACAGGAGCCAGGTGATGCTGGAGATCGACCGGATGGGATTCGAGCCGAAGCCGCTGGAGGAGTTGAAGAAGACGGTGAGCCATCCGCACGGCATGGTCCTCATCACCGGGCCGACCGGATCGGGCAAGACCACCACGATGTACGCGCTCCTCAAGGTCGTGGACCGAACGGAGCGGAATCTGGTTACGGTGGAGGATCCGGTGGAATACGACCTTCCGGGGGTCAACCAGGTGGCGATCCGGCCGGACATCGGGCTGAGCTTCGCGACCGCGCTGCGGTCGATCCTCCGGCAGGATCCGAACGTCATCATGGTGGGCGAGATCCGCGATGGGGAGACGGCCGAGATCGCGGTCAAGGCGGCGCTCACCGGGCATCTGGTTCTCTCGACGCTTCACGCCAACGATGCGATCGGCGCCATCGCCCGGCTGGCGAACATGGGGATCGAGCCGTACCTCATCGCCTCCTGCGTGCTCCTGGTGGGTGCCCAGCGGCTGCCCCGCAAGGTCTGCCCGCGTTGCGCGCAGCCGATTCAGCCGTCCAAGGAGTTGATCCAGCGGTACGGGCTGGCACCCGATGGAAAGTACAAGGCCGGCAAGGGCTGCCCGGAATGCCGGCAGACCGGCCTGGACGGCCGGATCGGGCTGCTGGAGGCGGTGCCGATGACGGCGGCCTTGCGGAGGCTGGTGGCCGCGGGCGCTTCCTCTATACAGCTCCGGGAGGCGGCTCGCACCGCAGGGTTCCCCGCGCTGAGGGAGCACGCCCTGGCCAAGGCGGCAGCCGGGATGATTCCGCTGGAAGAGGTGGCGCGCACCACCGTGGGACACCAGGAGTAAGCGATGAGCCGACGGCTCGGCTCCGGTGCGCTGACGGGCAAAGGATGTGTGCCTCACGGCTTGGTGGCCTTATCCCTCATTCGGTCGCCGAGCCGTCGTTCCAGGGGGAAAACGCGCTACGCTGGTTTTCCCCCTAGGATCCCCCTTTCCCGCACTCGGGGCCTGCGGCCCCT
>CAYFHV010000046.1:7419-10848 GCA_964343105.1 uncultured Planctomycetia bacterium
GAGGTCTCATGGGCAGAGTTCCCCACTCTCCCCCATATGCCCCTCTCTCCAGAGGAAACGGCTCGGCTCCGGTGGCCTGACCAGAGGAAAATGCTGATGGCGACGTCGCTGCGTGAGAAGGTCATCAACCTCCTGGTCGAGAGCCGCGGAATCGACCGGAAGAAGCTGGAGGATCTGCTGCGATCCCCCCGGGCCCGGAACAGGACCCTGGGGCAGATCCTGACCGAGGAGAAGCTGATCACCCAGCAGGATCTGCTGGCGGTCCTCTCGAAGGGGCTGGCGATCCCCACGATCCGGCTGGCCCGGTACAAGCTGGACCCCGCCCTGGCGGAGCTTGTGCCGGAGCGGATTGCGAAGCAGTACCGCCTCGTCCCGGTCTCCCGCCTGGGCAAGACCCTGTCGGTGGCGATGGCGGATCCCTTGAACGTGCTGGCGCTGGATGACCTGGCCATGCTCACCTCCCTGGAGATCTCGCCGGTCATCGCCGGCGAGAAGGAGGTGGACCTGGCCATCCGGAATCTTTATCAGAGCGCCGCGGATCAGCTGGAGGCCTTCCTGGAAGCCGCACCCACCGAAGAGGGCGAGGCGGCGGGGGCGGAGTCGGAGGAGGTGATGGAGCTGACCGCCTTCGGCATGGAGGGCAAGCGGGCCCCCATCGTCAAGGTCGTGGACCTCATGATCGGCGAGGCGGTCCGGGCGCGGGCCAGCGACATCCACGTCGAGCCCTATGAGGAGGAGGTCCGGGTCCGGTACCGCGTGGACGGGTCGCTTCAGGATGCGTTCCGGGTGGCCAAGCGGTTCCAGAGTGCGTTCCTGACGCGTCTGAAGATCATGGCCCAGATGGACATCACGGAGAGCCGGATGCCGCAGGACGGGCGCTTCAAGGCCCGCCTGGAGAACAAGGAGATCGACTTCCGCGTCTCGGCCCTGCCGATCAGCTTCGGGAACAAGGTTGTGATGCGGCTGCTGGACAAGGGCAATCTGTCCCTGGGCCTGGATCAGCTGGGGCTCCTGCCGGATTCCCTCGCCGCCTTCAAGAAGGCGACCTCGCGGCCGTACGGGATGATCCTGGTGACCGGCCCGACCGGAAGCGGGAAGTCCACGACCCTCTACTCGGTGCTGGCGGAGATGAACCAGCCCGGGCGCAACATCCTGACCGTCGAGGATCCGGTGGAGTATCAGATGGACGGCGTGACGCAGGTCCAGGTGAACCCCGAGATCGGGCTCACCTTCGCCAGCGTGCTGCGGTCGTTCCTGCGGCAGGCGCCGGATGTGGTCCTGGTCGGCGAGATCCGCGACGGCGAGACCGCCGATATCGCCATCAAGGCGTCGCTCACAGGCCAGATCGTTCTCTCCACCCTGCACACCAACGACGCTGCCACTTCGATCACGCGGCTGACGGACATGGGGGTGGATCCCTTCCTCCTTTCGTCGAGCCTCATCTTCGTGGCGGCTCAGCGGCTGTGCCGCCAGATCTGCACGCGCTGCAGGATCCCGGATGAGGCCGGCCCGGAGAAGCTGAAATCGCTTGGGGTGAAGCTTCCGGCCGGTCAGGTGATCTACCGGGGGAAGGGCTGCACCTACTGCCGGAAGACCGGCTTCCGGGGCCGGTTCGCGATCCTGGAGGCGATGCTGGTGGACGACCGGGTTCGGGAGATGATCATTGCCCAGCGAACGCCCGATGAGGTCAAGGCGTACTGCGCG
The DNA here is from genome assembly GCA_964343105.1 of uncultured Planctomycetia bacterium. Lineage (GTDB taxonomy): Bacteria > Omnitrophota > Gorgyraeia > 1-14-0-20-64-10 > 1-14-0-20-64-10 > CAYFHV01. The sequence goes on from CAYFHV010000046.1 coordinate 9,124, forward strand.
GAGCACGGGATGCGCTCCCTGAGGCAGGAAGGGCTGGAGCATTGCCTGGCGGGGCGCACGACGCCCGAGGAGGTCGTCCGGGTGACCAGCGAGGAGTAAGCGATGAGACGACGGCTCGGCTCCGGTGTCCTGACCGACAAAGGATGTGTGCCTCACGGCTTGGTGGGTTCCTCCGTCCAGCAGTCGCCTCGCCGTCGTTCCAGGGGGACAACGCCCCCGCCAGGAATGGAGGGACGCGAGGCGGGGGGGTTTTCCCCCTGGGATCCCCCTTTCCCCCGGCTCAGCGCCTTTGGCGCTTCGGAGGTCTCATCGGGGAGAGTTTCCCACTCTCCCCGATATGCCCCTCTCTCCAGAGGAAAATGCTGATGCCGACTTTTAGTTACGTCGCCAAGGCAGGGAATGGACAGAGGGTGAGCGGCTCCCTCGAGGTGGTCTCCCAGAGGGTGGTCCTGGAGGCCCTCCACAAGCAGGGGCTCACGATCGTCTCCGTCAAGGAGGCCAGGAGCCGCCTGCGGAGGCAGGGAAGGATCCGCATGGACGACGTAGCGATCTTCTCCCGCCAGATGGCCACCCTGGTGGATGCGGGGATCCCCATCGTCGGCGGGCTGGACGCCGTGGCGGATCAGCTCGAGAACAAGGCGCTGCGGGAGGCGGTCTACAAGCTGCGGGATGCGGTCGAGGAGGGGACCAACTTCACGGCGGCCATCGCGAAGCAGGGGGAGATCTTCTCGCCGCTCTTCGTCAGCATGGTGAAGGCCGGGGAGGCCAGCGGACATCTGGCGGAGGTCCTGGACCGGCTGGCCACCTACATGGAGAAGGCTGCCGGGCTGCAGCGGAAGGTCCGCTCGGCCTGCGTCTATCCCATCATCGTGATCACGATGGCCGTCGCCATCACGTCGGTCCTCATGCTGAAGGTGATCCCCGCCTTCAAGGACATCTTCACCACCCTTGGGGCGGATCTTCCCTTCGTCACGAAGGTCCTGATCTGGGTCAGCGATACGTTGAGGTACACCTTCCTTCCCGGCCTGGGCCTGGGGGTCTCGGGATTTTTCGGCTTCAAGAAGTGGCTGAAGACCCCCGAGGGGCGCCTGCGATTCGACCGGTTCCTGCTGAGAATAGGGATTGCCGGCCCCATCGTGCGGAAGATCGCGATCGCCAAGTTTGCCCGGACCCTCGCCACCCTGGTCTCCAGCGGCGTCCAGATCATCGGGGCGCTGGAGATCGTGGCGGACTCGGCCGGCAACCGGGTGGTCGCGGACGCCATCCTCAGGGTCCGCAACTCGATCCGGGAGGGGGAGAACATCGCCGCCCCGCTGGCAGCCAGCGGCGTCTTCCCGCCCATGGTGGTCCGGATGATCGCGGTGGGCGAGCAGACCGGCCGGCTCGACGACATGCTCACCAAGGTGGCCGACTTCTACGAGGAGCAGGTGGATGCCGCCGTCTCGGGGCTCACCAGCGCGCTGGAGCCGGTCATCATCGCCGTCCTGGGTGTGGTGGTGGGCTCGATTGTGCTGGCGATCTTCCTGCCGATCTTCAAGCTGACGCAGATCATCGGGAGGTAGCCGATGCGAAACCAGGTGGCGATGATCGCGGCCTTTGCCATCCCGAATCTCCTGCGGGCGCGGCACAACGCGAACGAGACCGCCGCGGCGAGCGCCAGCGGCCCGGCAGGACCCGGCTCTCCGGAGCCGGAATAGGGGGAAACCCTTCTTCGGGTAAACTTAC
>CAYFHV010000047.1:0-10804 GCA_964343105.1 uncultured Planctomycetia bacterium
ACGCTACGCCCCGCGACACTTCCACACGTGCTTTGCAGCCACAGTAAGGACAAAAATTGACCTGGCTGGCGTATTCCTCGTTCGTAATCCAAAGTTTTCCGGCCACATCCTCATAGCAATAGGTGATGGCTTTCCCATAAGCCGCTTCCGGCAACGATCCCTCGCACCGATGACCTTTGCCTTTCACCTTGGGCAGGTCGGGCTCGTAACCTCCCCATGCAGGCACGTTGCTTGGCATGTCGGCTACCTACTCCAGAGCCGCCTTCGGAAGATGTTTCCGAACCTCCTCCCGAACCTTTCGGGCCATGCCTACTGCTTGCTCAGCTTCATCTCTGGTAATCGGCTCCCAATCGCCCGGATAGCGGGTAACCGTAGCATAATTCGTCAGTCGCTGTTGTTCCTCAGCTCCGAGCTGCGGACGAGCCGCCGCAGGAAGAAGCGCCATGAGTTCCACAATGCTGTGCATTTTCGGAAACTCGATCTGTGCCGATGTGAGAAATGCCTTCAAGTATTTTTCGACACATTGCTGAGCATGGAAACAAACTGTGCTACCAAGACAATATTCCTCCCCCACCAAGAGACGTTCCGCTGCGCTGAGATCTTCTTCCGCTCGCTCCACCCATTGTCGAACGACGTGGTGCACCTCGTCAGGGTTTGGCATACAGCACCTTCCCCTCCTGGATGGCTGGATGGACGATCGTGCCAACCACATCGTGCTGTCGTTCCACCGTATCAGGTGTGACTACGATAATATCTTTCGGCACCCGAATATCATGGAGCGCCAGGGCAATCTCAATGGATTTCTCTCGTTTGGAGCCGGCCACCGGCATGACGACCAGGAGATCTACGTCGCTATCCGGCCCGGCCTGCCCTCGAGCATAAGATCCAAAGAGAATGACCCGCTCCGGATGGAATCGTTCCACGATTCGCCGGACCATTTCGTCGATCTTTTTCTGAACTGTCGGCTCACCCATTCGACCTCTTGCACCCCATGCAAGCGCGTGGCTGCGGCTAGCGGAAGCCCAGCGCTGCGGGACATCTCTGGATAGAAACGTAGCGGAAGCCGCACCACTTGTAATCTCTGAGTCGCTACCAAGCTACGCTACGCGCGGACTAAGCAGAAATTTCAATTTACCACGCAGGAAGGGAGGGGGTCAACGGAAGCAACTTCTTGTGGGAGCGTAAATTACGCGCGAACCTTCCTGCGCGTTTACTCCGGCTTGGGCTCGCGGAGGAGCAGGGCCTTCACCGCCTCCTGCGGGGACTTGCCCTCGTAGAGGAGCTGGTAGACCGCGGCGGTGATCGGCATCTCCACTTGGTGGCGCCGGGCCAAGCCATGCGCCGACTTTGTCGTCGGGACTCCCTCGGCCACCTGCTCCATGCCCTTGGTGATTTCGCCCAGGGCCATCCCTCGCCCGAGCTTCTCCCCCACGGTGCGGTTGCGGCTGTGCGGGGAGAAGCAGGTCGTGATGAGGTCGCCGAGCCCGCTCAGGCCGGAGAAGGTCTTTGGCTCAGCACCCATCGCCGCCCCCAGGCGGGCCATCTCTACCAGGCCCCGGGTGGCGAGGGCCGCTTTGGTGTTGGTTCCGAAGCCGAGGCCGTCGGCGACCCCGCAGGCGATGGCGATGACGTTCTTCAAGCTCCCGCCCAGCTCAACCCCCACCACGTCGGTCGAGGTGTAGACGCGGAACCGCTCAGTGCCGAAGAGCTCCTGGACCTCGCGGGCGAGGGCTGTCTCTTCCGAGGCGGCGACCACCGTCGTGGGCATCCCGCGCGCCACCTCGTAGGAGATGGAGGGGCCGGAGAGGACCGCCAGGCGCCGGACCGGCAGGGCGCTCCGGATCACCTCGGACATCCTGAGAAGGGTGTCCGGCTCAATCCCTTTGACAACGCTCACCACCAGCGCACGATCCCAGGGCCCGCGAGGGAAGCGGGCGAGCACCTGCCGCAGGTACTGGGAAGGGACCGCGACCACCACCGCCTCGGCCCGGTCCAGCGCCTTCCCCTCTTCGGAGGTGAGCTCCACGGAGTCAGGAATCGGCACGCCGGGAAGGAACTTCACGTTCTCCCGCCGGCGTCTCAGTTCCTCAATGTACGCCGGGAAGGCGCCCCACAAGGTGACGCGGTGGCCGCGGCCCGCAAGAAGGATCGCCAGGCAGGTGCCCCAGCCGCCATCCCCCAGGATGGTCACGCGGCGCATCGGATCAGGGCGCCCCCAGCGATTTCATTCCCCGCTCCATGAGGTCTGGCCGGGATGTGTCGATGCCCTTCAAGAGCACGTCCATGTGGGACCAGATGAGGATCCAGAAGGACAACACCAGCAGTCCCACCAACAGGCCCACCAGCAGCACGCCCGCGGTCTGGAGGAGGATCGCCAGCCGCCCGCCCTGCTCTCGAATGGCCTGCTCGGTATCCCGGATGAGGATCTCGAGGAATTCGGTCAGCTTGCCGCTCACGCTTCCCGCCTCGATGAGGCTCAGCCCCGCCGTGGGGAGGATCCGGAGACAGCTGATCGCCTCCGGAAAGGGAGAGCCGCTGCGGAGTTTCCGATAGACCTCGAAGAGATCGCGGCGAATCCCCGGATGCGGGATCCCCTCGCTCAAGGTCTCGACCGCCTGCATCACGGAGATGCCCGCATCCATCTGGGTCTTGAGGCCTGCCGCAATCGCCACAAGATTCAACCGGGCCGCCAGGGTTCCGAGGACAGGCAGCCAAGTCGGCGTGTACGCCTGCAGGAGCCCGACTTCCTGATCCGACCGCCGAGTCCTCCAGTGAAGCCAGACCAACAGGAAAAGCCCAAACGCCCCCCAGCGCACCCCGTTCAAGATGACGTCGGATGCGGCCAGCAGCGCGCCGCTCCAAGGATGCTGCGGCATCCCCGCGGCCGCGGCGAAGAGGTTAAGGGTGGGAGCGATGTGCCGGAGGAACAGCCAGAGCCAGATGAGCGCAAGCCCCAGGATGAACGCGGGCATCCAGAGCCAGCCCAGGAGCCCCGTCTTCAGCCGCTGCAGCTCCAATGCCCGCTCCCGCAAGCTGCACAGGGTCGGCACCAGATCCCCGGCGTCCTCAGCCGCCCGGAGCGAAGCGATCCAGGAGGGGGGAAAGAGGTGACTGGCCGCCAGCGCCTGCGAGAGGGTCATCCCTTCGTCGATCGAACGCTGAACGCGGCCGAGCACCCGATCGACGGAATGCAGGTGGGTCGATTTCTGGAGCTGGAGCAGGGCCGACTGCATCGAAAAGCCGCTTTTGAGCAGCATGCTCCAGGACTGGAGAAGGAAGAGCCGCTCCTCCAACGGGATGGAGACCGGCTCGAGGAATGCCCATCCCCTCCTGCGCAGCTTTGCCTCCGAGATGGAGACCAAAAAAACCCCTGCATCCTGGACAAGCTGAGCCGCGACCTGCGAATCCGGCGCCACCACCTCCCCCGTCATGACCCGGCCGTCGGCGTCGCGGGCCCTGTACTCGAATCGCTTCACTTGGGCGATCCCTCCGGAGACGCGGAACCGATCCGTGGCTCCTCCCCGTGCAGGAGCCGGAGGATGTTGGGCCGGTGCCGCGCGATGATGGCCAAGCTGACGGCGACCGCACCGACGACCCAGAGGTTGGGCAGGCCCAGGATCACCATAAGGAACGGCGCCGAGAAGGCCGCGGCGATCGAGGAGACGGAGACGTAGCGGCTGAACCACGCCGTGGCTGTCCAGACACCGGCGGCGCCCCAGCCGACGCGCGGGTCCAGCCCCAAGAGGGCTCCAAGGCCGGTCGCCACCCCCCGGCCTCCCCTGAATTGAAGCCAGGGATTCCAGATGTGGCCGAACACCGCCGCCATCGCCAGAAGGATCTCCATCGCCTCCGGGGAGATCCCCGCGCCCCACGCGACCGCCTTGGGGGAGATGACCGCTACCGGAGCCCACCCCTTCGCCACATCCACGGCAAGGACTAAGACGCCTGGCAGCTTGCCGACGACCCGGTAGACGTTGGTCGCTCCCACGTTGCCGCTGCCGTGCTGACGGATGTCGACACCCTTGAGGCGCCCCATCCACAAGCCGGTCGGGATGGAACCCAGAAGCACCGCCAGACAGACCGATGCGAGCAGGATCACCGTTTCCTCTGGAAGATGGGGGACCGGCCCAACGGAAAAACCCCAAGGCAGGCTGGGGGAAGATGGGAAATCTTCCCCCAGCCATCCTTCGATCCGCCCCCGGCGGATCGCCCGGGAAAGAGGAACCCCAGGGGGAAAACAGTGGAACGTGTTTTCCCCCTGGAGAGACGGCGAGGCGACTGCCCGCTGGGCACGGCCACCAGGCCGTGAGGCACACACCTCCCGTCGGTCAGCGCACCGGAGCCGAGCCGTTGTGTCATCGTCTCCTGGAAACCAGACGAACCCGGACCGGCACCCCGTCGAACCCGCCCACCCGCCGCAGCGCCGCCTCGACAAAGGAAAGATCGGAGGTCCGGAATCTGCCCGGGCTCGACACCCCGAGCTGAAAGAGCGGGGGAGCCACACCCACCTGCGCCAGCCGCATCCACGGCGCGCGCCGGAAGGCGGGCGGCGAACGGGGATCCTGGCGCAGCTCTCCCACAAGCTGCCGCATCTGGTCGGGCTCCAGCCGGCGCTGCGCGTTCGCCCAGAGCTGGGCCACCCTGTCCAGCACCTGCAGGACATGGTAGCCGCTCTTGGCGGAGGTGCAGACCACCGGCGCGATTCGGAGAAACGGCGCGCGCCGCGCAATCTGTCGGGCCAGCTCCTGAGTGGTCAGCGACTGAGCCGCCGCCGGGACCCGGTCCCATTTGTTCAGGACCAGACAGAGCGGCCGGCCGGCGCGGAGGACCTCATCCAGCAGCCGCAGGTCATCCCGCACCAGCCCCACCGGCGCCTCCAGAATCCCCACACAGGCGTCCGACCGGCGAATCGCCTCCAGCGACTTCAGCCGGGCGACCGCCTCCATCCGCGTGGCCAGCTTGCCCCGCGCCCGGATCCCGGCGGTATCCACCAGGCAGTAGCTGTTTCCCCGATACGAGAAGAGGACCTCCACGGGATCCCGCGTGGTGCCCGGCGTCTCGTCCACCAGCACGCGCTCCTCGTTGAGGATCCGATTGATGAGCGAGGATTTCCCGACGTTCGGCCGGCCCACCACCGCCATCCGGATGACCTTCAACTTCGGACCCTGGTACCGTTCAGGGACGGTACCAGGTACCGTTTTGAGCCCCGCCGCCCTCAGCTTCTCCACGACGGCGTCCAGGAGCTCCCCCACCCCGACCCCGTGCAGACTGGAGACGGCCCAGGGGGATCCCAGGCCGAGGGCGGAGAATTCATGCACCCCCAGGCGGTCCTTCGCCTCATCCACCTTGTTGGCCACCAGCAGAACCGGCTTACCCCATCCCCGCAGCCAGGACGCCGCCTGCCGATCCAGCGGCATCGGCCCCTCCCGGGCGTCGCAGACGAGCAGGGCCAGGCAAGCCTCCTCCATCGCCCGCTGCACCTGCGAGGCGATCGCCCGCTGGATCTGATCCCTGCCTGAGAAAAGGAGGCCGCCGGTGTCCACGATCCGGAACGGAAAGCCGCGCCAGCGCACCTCGCCGTACAGCCGGTCGCGGGTTAGCCCTGGGGTCGAATCAACCAGCGCCTTGCGCCGGCCGAGCAGCCGGTTGAAGAGGGCGGACTTCCCGACGTTGGGACGGCCGACGATCGCCACCAGGGGCGGGATCGGCTCAGGGGTTGAGGAGTTGGTTTCCACGGCGCACGTATCCGATTCCGGAGAAGACGGTAAACGCCATGGCAGTCCAAAGCACGGCCCGAGCGAAGGGCCACCGAAGGAGAATGCTCAAAATCGTCAGCATCTGGAAGAAGGTCGTGAACTTGCCCAGGCGCGAGGGCTGGGCCCGCAGATTGCCGGTCACCAGGACAATGATCAGCCAGCCGCAGACGATGAGAAGGTCCCGGCTGATCACCACGATCGGAACCCATGCCGGCACGCGATATTCCTGGGGCAGAGTCGAGATGAGACTTAAGGACAGGAACGCCGTGACCAGGAACAGCTTGTCCGCGGCGGGATCCAGGATCGCCCCCAGGCGGCTCGCCTGCCCCTCCGCCCGGGCAAGGTAGCCGTCCACCGCATCGGTGAGGACCCCGATGAGGAACAGCCCCGCCGCCGCATAGCGCAGGATCTCCAGCTCTCCCGGCCGGTAGTACAAGAGACAGATCACGAAACCCGGGACGAGCAGGATCCGGAACAGCGACAGCTTGTTGGCCAGGCTCAATTGCTGCGAACCGGCCTGACGACTACGACTGCTTGGCCTTCAGCTGCGTCCCGTCCTCGGAGCAGTAGGACTCTTTCGCTTCAAAGCTGCGCCCGCAGGTCGAGCAGAACTTCGGCAGGGCTGCCTCGGTATCCTGCTGCTGCGCGGTCTGCGCCGGCGCCCCCTTGCTCCTCAGCAGGGCTCCGTCCAAGGGGCAATTGTTGGTATCGGCGAAATAGTCGCGCCCGCAGGTCGGACAAAACTTGGACGCCATGGCATCGCCGAGGAGCGCACCCCCCAGCCCGCCCGCAGCGGCGCCGATCAAGGCCCCCTTCGCCGTGTCACCCGACTGATGGCCGATGATCGCCCCCAGGCCCGCACCGACCGCGGAACCGGCCAGCGCACCCTTCTGCGTGGGGGTCGTCGTCGCACAGCCCAAGACCAAGATGCTCAAAACCGCAAAAACGGTAACTGATCGCATCGCTCTCTGAGACCTCCTTATTAAGGGATACCACAAGGCCGCCCAAGGGTCAACCGCCCCACGGGCCGCCGACTGCCCCGCCTTCACCCTACTTCACCCCGCGGATCCGCCTGGGAGGCCAGTAGATGCAGAAGGCCCTGCCCACGACGTGCGATTCCGGCAGGAACCCCCAGTAGCGGGAGTCCCGCGAGCTGGCCGAGTTGTCCCCCAGGAAGAAGTAGTGCCCCGCGGGCACGGTGACCGGCTGGCCGCTCTGCCCGTAGGACCCGCGATTGTAGTAGCGCAGCTCCCCGAAAATTGGCGGATCGGCCAGGGGCCGCCCGTTCACCCAGAGCCGGAAGTCCCGGATCTCGATGGTGTCCCCACCCAGGGCAACCAGGCGCTTGATGAAATCGCGCCGGGGGTCATCCGTGGAACGGAAAACGACCAGGTCCCCGCGCCGGGGCCCCCGGATCTTCGGCAGACGCCAGGTGGTGAGCGGCATGCGGATCCCGTAGGTCACCTTGTCGACGAGGATCCGGTCTCCCTCCAGCAGGGTCGGACGCATCGAGCCGGTCGGGATCTTGAAGGCCTGCAGGAAGAAGGTCCGCACGACCAGCGCCAGAAGAATGGCGATGAGCAGCGATTCCACGTACTCCCGCAGGACCGACTTCCTCTTCACCCCATCCCCTTCCGTGGTCACAGGGCTGATAGCTTCAGCACCGCCATGAAGGCCTCTTGGGGAATCTCCACCTTGCCAAAGGTCTTCATCCGCTTCTTCCCCTCCCGCTGCTTCTCCCACAGCTTCCTCTTGCGGGTGATGTCCCCTCCGTAGCACTTGCCGGTGACATGCTTGCCCAGGGGCCGCAAGGTCTCGCGAGCGATGACGCGCGACCCCACGGCCGCCTGAATCGCCACCTCGAAGAGCTGGCGCGGGATGATTTCCTTGAGCTTCCCCACAAGCTCCTTCCCCTTCGGATACGCCTGCTCCTTGGGGACCACGCTGGCCAGCGGATCGCAGGGCCTCCCGTTCAAGAGAACCTCCAGCTTCACCAGGTCGCCTGGCCGGTACCCCAGCAGCTCATAGTCCATGGAGCCGTACCCCTTGGTCATCGACTTGAGCCGATCGTGGAAATCCACCAGCACCTCGGAGAGCGGCAGCTCATAGACGAGCATGGCCCGGTCCGGTCCCAGATACTCGGTGGAGACGTACCGGCCCCGGCGCTCGAAGGCCATCTGCATGACCGCCCCCTGCGCCGAGGCCGGCACGATGAGGAAGGCACGGATGTACGGCTCCTCGGTCCCTTCGATCTGGCCGGGATCCGGCATCTGGGTCGGGTTGTCAATCTCCACGAACTTCCCGTCCTTCAGCGCGATGCGGTGCACGACGCTCGGGGTCGTGGCCAGCAGGTTCAAGCCGAATTCCCTCTCCAGCCGCTCCTGGATGATCTCCATGTGCAGCAGCCCCAGGAATCCGCACCGGAATCCCATCCCGAAAGAGCCGGAGTTCTCCGGCTGGGCCTCAAAGGAGGCGTCGGAGAGCTGCAGCTTCGGGATCGCATCCCGCAGGAGGTCGAAATCTCCCGGATTGACCGGGTAGATCCCGCAGAAGACCAGCGACCGCGGGGGCCGGTACCCCGGCAGCGGCTGGTCCGCCGGCCGGTCCAGGTGCGTCACCGTCTCCCCGGCATGCACCTGGCGGGGATCCTTGATGTTGCAGGTGAGGTACCCGACCTGGCCGCAGGCCAGATCCTCCTGGCGCTCCGCCTTGGGCGCGAAGACGCCGACCTCCTGGACCTCGAAGGAGTTCTGGGTGCTCATGAGGAGGATCTTCTCCCCGGGCCGCAGCCGCCCGTTGAAGAGCCGGACGTAGACCACCACCCCCCGGTACGGATCAAACGCGGAATCAAAGACCAGGGCCTGGAGCGCGGCATCCGGCGAGCCCCCGGGGGCAGGGATGTCCGAGACGATCCGCTCCAGGAGCTCCTCCACGCCGGTCCCCTCCTTGGCGCTGACCCGGATGGGAGTGGCCTGAATCCCGAGACTACCGCGCAGCTCCTCCTCCACCCGCTCCACCTGCGCTGTCGCCAGGTCAATCTTGTTGATCACCGGAACGATCGCCAGCCCCACCTCCCTCGCCTGGTAGAGGTTCGCCACCGTCTGGGCCTCGACACCCTGGCTGGCATCCACCACCAGCAGGGCCCCCTCGCAGGCCCGCAGCGACTTCGCTACCTCATAGGAGAAATCGACATGCCCCGGCGTGTCGATGAGGTTCAGGAGATGCTCCTTCCCGTCCCGCGTGGTGGCGATCATCCGGACGGCGGAGGCCTTGATCGTGATCCCCCGCTCCCGCTCCAGCTCCATGTCGTCCAGCATCTGGTCGCGGAACTCCCGCGCGGTGATGGCGCCGGTCCGCAGCAGGAGCCGATCCGCCAGGGTGGACTTGCCGTGGTCAATGTGAGCGATGATGCAGAGGTTCCGGATCCCGGCTTGATCCATCACGCTCAAAGGAGCTCCCCGCCGACCCGGCGGCCCAGCAGGAGAAGCGCCCGCAGCCGCCCCTCGGAGCGGGCCTCGGCGTAGACCCGGAGCAGCGGCTCGGTCCCCGAGGGACGGAGGAGCAGCCAGCTCCCATCCTTCAGGACCACCTTGACGCCGTCCAGGGTCTGAATCTCCCGGAGATGCGCGATTCGCCTCGCCCCGGTCCTCGCCCACCGGAGCAGCCGGCGCCGGTCGACCGGTTTTCCCAGCTCCAGGTCGGCCCGCCGATAGATCCACCGGCCGAACCGGCGCCTCAAGTCGCCCAGGATGGCCGTAAGACTCTTGCCCCGGCTCGCCATCATCTCGAGGATGAGAAGGCCGGCGAGCAAGCCGTCCCGCTCCGGCACCGCTCCCCGGAAACAAAACCCGCCCGATTCCTCCGCGCCGAAAAGGATCTCCTCCTTGCGCATCCGATCCACGATGTGCTTGAAGCCGACCGGGGTTCTCTCCAAGGGCACACGGTACTGCCGCGCCAAGGCATCCATGAGGTTGGTCGCTGCCACGGTGGTCACCACCGGCCCGCGCCATTTCCGGTCCTCCAGGAGATGCCACAGCAGCAGGGCCATCGTCTCCTGCGCGCTGACAAACCGGCCGTCCGGCCCGACCAGCCCCATCCGGTCGGCGTCCCCGTCGGTGGCCAGCCCCGCGTCAGCGCGCCCGGACCGCACTTCCGCGGCCAGCTCCTTGAGATTTTCCCCGATCGGCTCCGGCCGGTGGGTCGCCGGAACCGGTCCGGAATGGTTCTCGCGTGAAGGAATGAGGAAGAGATCCAGACGCCTCGATATCCGCTTCGGGATGATCCTCCAGAGCAGATCCTGCCCGGCGCCGTGCATGGAGTCGTAGGCGACCCGCAGCCGTTTCTTGCCCATCCTCCGGAAGGCGTCCCACTCCACGTACCGGCGCAGGAAGCCGGCGTACGCTGGGGCCAGATCCATGCGGCGGATCGATCCGGCCCGAATCCCCTCCTCAAAAGGAATGCGCCGGACCCTGCGCGTGAGCCGGCGCTCGATCCACCGCGTCATGGAAGAATCCGCTGACCCGGCGTAGAACGGCCTGAACTTCACGCCGTTGTAGGTGAATGGGTTGTGGCTGGCGGTGATCAGGACCCCGCCCAGGAGCTTGTACCGGAGGATCGCCATGCTGACCGCGGGGGTGGGCATCGGGCCCCGCGTGATCCATACCCGGAGGCCGTTCCCTGCGAGCACCTCGGCGGTGGCCTGCGCGAATCGGTCCCCCAGCGGCCGGGTGTCATAGCCGACGAGGACGGTCCGCGACCGGCCCCGGACCGGATGGCTCCTCAGATAAAGGGCGATCCCCTGGACCACCTTGCGGACGTTCGGAAAGGTGAACTCCTCTGCGACCAGCGCCCGCCAGCCGTCCGTGCCGAATCGGATCACCACGTAGCCGCCTCCTCTGGTCCCGCTCCGGTGGTTCCCTGCGCGCATCGCTCGTCCGCCCCAGCGAGGCGGACTCGCTCTGTCCTCGGCCGCGCAACAAACCGTGCCGCGCGGCCTGCGGAGGTGCCGCGCCGGGCAACCCCGCCGCGGGGCACCTGCGCGGGTTCTG
>CAYFHV010000048.1:0-10532 GCA_964343105.1 uncultured Planctomycetia bacterium
GAAGGCTGGGAATCTGAACAGTTCAGTCAGCGACTTCGCCGCCATCGCGCGGGCTAACCCTCTCCGGGGTGAACCTTCCCCTCAAACATCTCCAGAACCGAGTTCAGGAGGGAGGGATTGATGGCCGGGGAGGCGGACGCAGCGGGCGTCCCCGCCTGGGTCTGCTCCGTCACCTCGAAGGAGCATCGAACCGGCCGCTTCAGCAAAGCGCCCAGGACCGCCTGCACCAGATCCCGATTCTGGGGCTGGCTCAGCGCCTCACAGTGGAACTCCGCCCCCTTCGGAAATCCCACGACGACCAGCGGCGGATCGCCCCCTTCCCTCCCTTCCAGCCGGAGCGGAGATCCCTGGCTGAGGTAGGCCGCTGTGCCGGGTTTCTTCTCATGCACCTCGCGAAGGAGCTCATCCCAGACTGCGCGGATCTCCTCGACCTCCGCGGTCTGCTCCGATGGCCCCGCCGCGGCCTGGCCCAGCAGAGCCGCGCCAGTAGCGGCGGCCGGCGGCGCGGCCTGCGCCGATGGCGCCTGGGCCGGCCCACTCGCCCGCACCGGCGGCTGCCCGCTGCCGGGCGCCGCCTCACGCAGTCTCCGGTCCAGCCGCTCGAGCCGGTCCACCAGCTCCGACACGCTCACCTGCGCCCCTGCGCTGGCCAGCCGCACGAGCGCCACCTCCAGCGGAACCCGCGGATCCCCCACCCGCCGCATCGTCTCCAGCGCGGCGGTGAGAGCCTGCGCCATCTCCAGGAGCTCCTCCAGCGAGAAGGGCTCTGCAAGCTGCCGGATCCGTTCGATCGACTCCTGCCCCAGATCCTCGAACCCCAGCGGGCCGGCGCCGGCCTTGGCCACCAGGAGATGCCGGATGAAGCCCAGCAGCCCAATGCCCCAGAGGTTCAGGTCCACGCCCGTATCGGCCAGCTCCGCCACCAATCCCAGAAGCCGCACCGGCTGCCGCTCTCCGATCGCGGTGACCGCGCCGACGAACTGATCCTCCTTCATCGTTCCCAGCAAGGTCTGCACATCCGCCGCGGCGATCTTCCCCGGGCTGTAGGCCGCGACCTGATCGAGCAGCGACTCGGCGTCGCGCAGCGACCCGCCCGCCGCGCGCGCGATCCCGAGCAGGGCATCCTCCGCGATCTTCAGCCCCTCGCGGGAGGAGAGCGCCTTCAGCTTCCCCACGATCGTTTCGGTGGAGAGCCGCCGGAACTCGAACCGCTGGCATCGGGAGAGGATCGTGGCCGGCACCTTGTGGGCCGCCGTGGTGGCCAGGATGAAGAGCAGGTGCGGCGGCGGCTCCTCCAGCGTCTTCAGGAGAGCGTTGAATCCCTCCGGCGTGATCTGGTGGACCTCGTCAATGATGTACACCTTGGTGCTGCCGCCCACCGGCGCGAATTTCGCCAGCTCCCGCAGGGCCCGGATCTGGTCGATGCCCCGGTTGGAAGCGCCGTCAATCTCCAGGACGTCCAGCGACCGCCCCTCGGCGATCTCCTGGCAGGGCTGGCATTTCGCGCAGGGCGCGGGGGTGGGGCCCTTCTGGCAGTTCAGCCCCTTCGCGAAGATCCGGGCGGTGGAGGTCTTGCCGGTCCCGCGCGGCCCCGCGAAAAGGTAGGCCTGGCCGATCCGCTTCTCCCGGATCGCGTTGGTCAGCGTCCGGACGATCGCCTCCTGCCCGAGGATCTCCTCGAAGGTCTGCGGCCTGTACTTGCGCGCGAAAACCAGATAGCTCATCGCCACTTACTCTGTCATTACCTCATGCTCACGGAGGGACTGGGATTCGAACCCAGGAGCCCGCTTTTGGCAGGCTAATCGCTTAGCAGGCGATTCCATTCGGCCTCTTTGGTATCCCTCCAAATTCTATTAACATCCCGGCTTGGGCTGCTTCAACAACGCGGTAGATAGCACTATGGCAGCGCGCTCGGCGTGATTTGAACACGCGACACCTTGCTCCGCAAGCAAGTGCTCTATCCGGGCTGAGCTACGAGCGCAGCAGAAAGTCATTCTATCACGTAGATCGGATTGCTGTAGATCCAAGCGCGGCCGCGGCGGGTCGCCTCCACCCGATACACGCCCGGGCCGGCGGGGGTGAACCAGGCGTGCTGACCCTTCCCTTCTCCGACGGGCGCGCCGCTCCGGAAAAGGCGGATCCGCCCCGGGCGCGGCAGATAGACGTACAGCTTCAGAGCCGGAGAGAAGCGAACCTCCTCCCCCATCACCGCCTTGATCTGCCCGCCCCGCCCCGCCTGGCGCCCTTGCGACGCCTGGGCCTGGCGGCCCTCCACCGCCGCAAAGAGAAAGCCGTTTCCCTCGGAGACGACGTCGTGCGCCACGAAAAGCCGGCCCTGCTCCAGCGCCTCGTACACTGCCGGGCCGGTGAGCTCCCCGCGGATGAGGAGATGATTCCGGACCATCTTGAAGGTGGTCCCGTACGGAGCCAGGCGCAGGCCGAAGCGCTGGAGGCCGTGGGCGTTCGACGAACCGATCCCAACGACCTTGCCGCCGCGGGCAAGCAACCGGTCCCAGTAGGCCAGCAGCTCCGTCGGCCGATCCAGCCACGCCGGCATCGAAAAATCCGCGCCGGTGAGGAGCGCCCAGGGGCCGAGGATCAGCGGATTCTCATCCTCCACATCCTCCCGCAGGCTGTAGATCTCCAGCCCGGTCATGCCGGCCGCCTCCGGCGCCGTCCAGGAGCTCCGGCGCGAGAAGGGATGCGCGATGAATCCGAGCCCGCCGGCCGCCGCAACCGCGTCCACCGTGGCTTGAGGATCCCGGCCGCTCTCGACTTCCCGCGGCAGGCGAAGCGCCAGAGTGTGGCCGCCCCGCGTGGAGATCTCCTCATCCACGAGGACCAGCGTCCGGCCGTGCAGGCCCTGCTTCCCGTCGGCGCGCCCGCGCAGGGTGTTGTGGTCGGTCAGGATGAGGAAATCCAGCTTCTGCGCGTTGGCCGCCTGCGCGATCCTCTCCACCGGCCATCCACCGTCGGAATACCGGCTGTGGACGTGGATCACGCCGACCGCCTCCCGGTAGTCGTGCGCGACCTCCGGCCCGATGCGATCCGGGTAACCCGGGACCACGTGCGACTCCAGCGGCAGGAACGCGCAGCCGCTCGCCCATCCGCTGAGGAGGACGGTGAGTCCGGCCGAGAGGAGCGTTGACTTGCGCATGAAATGCCTCATAATGCAGGGGAGACTGAGCCGGTCATCATCATAGTCGAACGGAGGCATCTTGAACAGAGGACACCGCGCCCATGGCCGATGAGCAGCAGCCCGGCGGAGTAGAACAGCCGGAACCGACGCCAGCGCCGCCGCCGATCCCCGGACAGCAGACACAGCCGCCCGGACAGCCGCCGGAAACGTCTGCTCAGCCGGAGGTTTCTCCCCCACCCGAGGGGGTCCTTGCGCCCGCCGGCGTGCCCAAGCGGGGCTTCCCGCTCGTGCCCCTCCTCGTGGCCGGCGCGGCCATCGTCGTCTGCGTTGCCGCCCTGCCGCGAATCCAGGAGTGGTCCCATTCCCGGCAGCCGCCGGACAAGATCGTGCAGACCTCTGTCGAGCGCTGGGTGGATGCCAAATCGCTCGAGTACAGCGGCCAGATCCGGGTGGACGTGGAGATGACGCGATTTCAGGTGCCGGCGCCGAGCGAGCCGGTATCAGCCCCTCCCGCGCCGGACGAGCCCACCTCGCCGGATGAGCCCACCGCGCCGGACGAGCCCGCTTCGCCGGACGAACCCGCCTCGCCCCCTGCCGAAGCGCCTGCCCCACCAGCCGAAGCCGCCCCGCAGGCCCAGCCGGCTCCGGAGCCGGTCACCCAGCGATTCGGCCTCGTCTTCACCTTCACCGGCACCTCCGACATTCGCAAGATCGAGGAGCCCCTGGGAACCATCGTCATGCGCGGCAAGGTCGACGTCTTCCCCCTGAGCCTCATGTCGTTCGGAGGGGAGGCCCGCGTCATCGGCAAGACCGTCTACTTCCGCGCGACCGACCTGCCCCCGATGCTGGCGGACAAGGCCCTGATCCGGGACGAGTGGATCCGCGTCAACCTGGAGGAGCTGCAGAAGAAATACGGAGCCGACGTGCAGACGGCCCAGCTCTCACCCGAGCAGATGGAGCGGCTCAAGAAGATCTGGAAGGAGGCCCGCGTGCTCAAGGTGACGGAGCGCCTGCCCGACGAATCGGTGGGCGGCGTGCGCGCCTTCCATTACCGGGTAACCTTCGAGCGGGACCGGTTGAAGGAGACGTTCGAGAAATTCCTGCAGGAGATGGCGAAGCTGAGCGAGGGCAAGGCGGGCGAGAAGGGTGAGGGGGGCGAGAAACCCACCGAGGAACGGATCCGCGAGGCGGGAGAGGCGTTCCGGAAAGGGCTCGATCAGGTCCCCATGCCCGAGGGGGAGCTCTGGGTCGGGAAGAGGGATCTGCGCCTCTACAAGTTCTCGCTCGCTTCAAACTTCCGGCAGGAAAAACCGGATTACAAGATGTCGCTTGGGCTGGAGCTGGCCGGCACCTTCGGCAAGTACGACAGGCCGGTCAAGGTGGAGGCGCCGAGCTCCTGGAAGGAATTCGAGCAGGTCGCCGAGGAGCTGCGCCAGCTCGCACCCGGCGGAGCCCAGTAGAGTCCCGCAACACCTGCACCCGCACCACCGCTCCGGATAAATCCGGAGAGAGCTATTCCTTCCCTTGCTTCTCTTACTGCTGCTTCTCTTGCTCCTCTTCTCCGGTCGGCGGCAAAGCAGGCTGGCCCTTTTTCTCCCCAGCCGTCGGCGGGAGGAGCAACCCACGCGGGAAGACGCCCGGAGGCGGAGCCACTATCGGTGATGGGACCTCGGAAGGAGGAAGCGGCGTCACCCGCTCCGTCGGGGCAGCGATGGGAACCTCCGGCTGGACGGGGGTGACGGCAGGTGCCACAGGCGAAACAGGGGCGGGCGGCTGAGCCGGCGTTGGCAGAGGGGTGGGCTCCACGGCCGGCGGCGGCACAGGAGTCGGCACAGCGGGGATAGCTTCTGGCCTGACCTCTTCTATCGGAGGAGCAAGGGGTGGAACCGGAACGGGTGGAGGCACCGGCACTGGAACCGGAGGCACCGGAACGGCAGGCACCTCCAGCGCGGGCGGCACTTCCAGCCCGGTCGTGTCGATGTCCACCACGGTCGGGGTCGCGAACGGATCCTGAATGAATATGCCGGGGAAGTCCCGGTACCGGCCGTCCAGGGCCCCATAGACCGTGTTCACGAACGGAAGCGGATCCAGGTAGAGCTCGGAGGTGGCGGTCCGGAAGGCCGGCAGGTTCTGCCCGCCCAAGTTGACGCCGCTCGCCCTGAAGAAATGCTGAATCAAGCCCGGGGTGGCCGTACCGCCGATCACGCTGACGGCGTTGGGCGTGGGGAGGTTCCCCAAGAGGCTCACGGAAACCCCGTTCTGGGAGCCGCCCGCGGAAATCTGGACGGGCGTCTCGGAAAGGAGGTTGTAGCGCAGCGGCTCGCTCGGCGTGCCGAGGATGCCGGACGTCGCCACCAGCCGCAGGAAGGTCCGGGCGATCAGCCGGATCCCGGTCCCGCTCGGGGAAGGAGCCAGGATGGAGCTGCCGGACAGGTTGTTGTGGGCCACGGTCGCCCCGTAGCGCTCTCGGCCGGTGTTGCGGGTGCCGAGGTTGTTGACGCTGGGGGCCAAGTGGATCGGGAACTGGTCTTCGACCTGCACATCGATGTCGGTCGTGCCCGGCTGGCCGCCCGGCTTCAAGACCGCCTTGGCCTCAATGTCCGGATGCTTGTTGAGGGCCAGGAGATCGGACCGAAGACGGCCGTATTCGACCACCTCTCCCGATTTGGCGCGGAACTGCTTGCGGAGGACATTCTCGGAGAACCAGCGGTTGCCGATGAAGGACAAGACCCCCAGGACCCCTTCCACGATCCGGATCTCCAGGATGCCGTCTTCCAGGCGCTGCGGCGGGATGTAGACATAGGAGGCGACGAATCCGCGGCCGCGGTAATACTGTTTGATCTCCCTGGCCACCGCCTCCACTTCCGGCAGGGTCACCTCTTTGCCGACAATCCTGTCCAGAATCGGCTGAAGCTCTTCCGCTGTGATCCGCTGGTTCCCCACCAGCCGGACCTGTCGGATCATAAAGCGGACCCCTTCGGCGGGCTGGGCCCCTTCGGGCTGGACGATCTCCTCTTTCTCTTTCTTCAGGCGGGGAGCCTTCTTGAGCTCTTCGTAAACCTTTTCGAGGCGAAACCGCTGCTCCTCGGAGCCGGCGGTCTCGTCCTCAGGACCTTGCGCGTGAGAAGTGGTTGGGGGAAGGGAGAGCAGGGCCAGCGCCGTTCCGACTGACGCTGCCCAAAGCGAAAACCGTTGGAAAGTTCCTTTGTCCGTCTGCTTCACCGGGTTGCCTTGAAGAATCGGGAAGAGCGCAGTTACGCTAGCATCGCCAGCGCGAGGGCGTCAAGAGAAATTTGCAGAGCATTCACGGAGAGGCAGGGAGTCTTGCGCCTGCCTCCTGCAAATCTCATTGCTGCACTGTGAGTTGCGACTTTCGTGTCGACTATGATGCCCTGGTTTGCTCTTTTTGGGACACAATTAGAGCAGTTTGAGAAATTGACGCGGGGAGACAACCTTGAATCCCTGGCTGCCTCTAAAGGACTTCAGGTCTTTATCACCTGACACAAGATAGCGGGCGTTTGAGCGAATCGCACAATCCACAAACTTCGCGTCGGAAGAATCCCGGAGCAACCTGGCGCCCCGCTCGGTATCGGGGATGAGGTGGCATCTCTTCAAGAGGATTTCCTCCCAGCGCTGCTCAAAGCGGGGCACCTTGAGCGTGCGGATTTCTTCCAGGACTCGGATGTATTCTTGGAGGATCTTTGGGGTGGCGTAGACTTCAAACCGGCCTTCAAACCAGGCATCAAGGATGGCGGCCGGTGGGCCATGAAAAAATATCCCGGAAACCAAGACGTTGGTATCCAGGACAACAATCACCGACCTGACCGGCGAACCCTCTGGATGGCCCGCCTTACGTCTAAAGGTGTCAATCCGACTCGGCGAGCGTACTGCCGACTTTCCCGAAACAGCCGGCGGATTTCCGACAGCGGGGGAAGAGCGATTTTCTTGAGAATCACCGTATCCCCCTCCCCTACCACCGCGAACTTGGCCCCATTGGACAGATGGAGCTTCCGTCGGATCGCCAAAGGCAAAACCACCTGCCCTTTGGACGAGAGCCGCGTCGTTTCTAACAGAAGCTGCATGGTTGACCTCCTCTCATTCTTACTAGTAAGAATACCTGATTTCGATGCTCAAGTCAAGCTCAGGCGACATTTTTGGACACAATTTGGTCACAAGATTTGTCCGGGGATTTTAGAGGGACCTCAGGAGCCTCCTCATCTCATCGTGGTTGCCCACAAACAAGAACTCTACCGTATCTCCTGTCCAGCGAAAGAGAATCCTGCCCCCAAGACCCACCCGTGCTTCCCAGATGTTCGGTTTGAGGGATTTCAAGCCAATTCCGAAGGGACGTTCGCTCTGCGCATACAAGTCCGCCACCTGCTGCAACGTCCGATCCACACGTTTGCGGCGGGATGAATCCAGTTTCTCATACGCCCGCTTGAAGGCCGCAGTGCGGAAATACCGCATCAGCGGCTCTTCAAGTCCTTCAGCAAACTCTCCATAGAAGAGAAGCCCTTGCCACCCGGCTCTTTGACCAACTTCAGGAGCTTCCGCAGATCGGCTTTTGAAAAATTCTCAGCGGCCGGGACCAGCTCCATCTTGGTCAGAAGCGCGACATGCGCCTCCTCATCTACGATGAACCCAAGGGTGTCCCCCGGAGTCTTCAAATTGAGCGCCTTCCGGACCGCCTTCGGCATCGTCATCTGTCCCTTGGCGCTCAGCGGAGCCGTCACAAGTCTCGTCATCC
Organism: uncultured Planctomycetia bacterium; assembly: GCA_964343105.1. Lineage (GTDB taxonomy): Bacteria > Omnitrophota > Gorgyraeia > 1-14-0-20-64-10 > 1-14-0-20-64-10 > CAYFHV01. Next base: position 7,887 of record CAYFHV010000048.1, read on the forward strand.
TTTATCACCTCCTCCATAATCCACTATTCCTGGATTCCTATATTCTAGTATACCTGAACGAGGCCTCTTGGGTCACAAATTAATCACAGTGGCGGAGAGGCAGGGATTCGAACCCTGGAGCCACCTTACGGAGGCTACACGCTCTCCAAGCGTGCGCTTTCAACCACTCAGCCACCTCTCCTGAAATTAAGTGTGACGGCGAGCCGCGTACGCGAAAGGTGAAAAATATCCCTTCCAGGATGCCGCGGTAGAAGCGAACTCGTTGGAACCCATGAAAAAATCCACCATCGCCTCGCGCATCCGGGCCACTTCCCTCAAACGAGCTGCGCCCGCGGCGTTCTCCAAGGTCAAATCGACCAGCTCGAGAGCCCGCTCAAACGCCTTCTGGCTGTAATCCGGGTTCTGTTTCGTCCTCCAGCTTAAGGCCCTTTCCACTTCGCTCCCAATGTTCCCCATCTGCTCCGCGAAGGAGAGCCGATTCCACCCTCCCGCCGCGAGCTCTCTGTGCTGTTGACTCATCGCTGGACCCTTTTCGCGATGGTCTCCAAGATTCTCTTCCGAATCTCGCCGTCTTCAACGATGCGGCCTCTATTGCCCTGAGAGGGGCGCACGTTGATCATGGAATCGAACTCGACGAACTCCTCGCCCTGCAATTCCGGATAGAGATTGATCCCCCAAAGATTTTTCTGCTTCGAGCCGCCCTCAAGGAGCAGCGCTTCCAAATCGGAGTGGAGCTCGGCATCCACCGCGAGGAGTCCTCGGTCGACGTCAACCACCGCTTTCACCAAATCGCCGAACCTCTCCTCGGCCATTTGTTTAAGCTCACCCGCCGTCAACGATTCGGATATGATTTTCATCGATCAGATCGCGGAGAGGGTGGGATTCGAACCCACGTGGGCCTTGCGACCCAACCGCTTTTCGAGAGCGGCCCCGTCAACCACTTGGGTACCTCTCCTGACGCATGCATGAGGGCAATCCTGTTATACCAAAAAGGTCAGCCGAGGGCATGATGAACGATCCATTCCCGCTGCCTCCTTCGCGGGCAAAGCTCGGCGCGGACGCTCCCCACGCGGGCGAGGGAATCCACGACACGCGCCGTCTCGGCCGGCGGCCAGCCGAGGGTGCGCGTCAGCACAGGCACCGGCAGAGCGCCCGCGGTCCGCACGATCCGTTCAACGATCGCCACCCGGGCCTCTTCCGGCCGGAGCTTCCGCGCGCGCCGCTCCACTTCTCTCGGTACCCACCGCTCGAACAGACCGATCACGCGCATCCCCCAGTGCTGGTCCACCAGCCCGACGGTGACCACCTTGAACCGCCGCTGCAGCTCCAGCAGGGCCCGCTGGTGAGCAGCGGTTCCGGTTCCATGCTGGCGCTTCATGAACTTCCTCAGCTCATCCGCGGGGCACGGCCCCTGCGCATCCAACCGGTCACAGATCCACTTGGCCGCCTGCGAGAGCCGCCCGTAGTAATGCTCCTCGTCATACGAAGGGCAGCCGCCCTGCTCGTAATGAAGGGCCAGGAAGGCCGGCAGCAGCTCCATGGCGACGAGCGTCGCCTTGCCCCGGATCAGCCGGCCCAGATACGCCCGCTTCCTGGCCTGGAGGTGGTCCTTCCAGTTCCACCAGCTTCCGCAGTCCTCATGGGACACATCGTACGCCTTGGGGAGGGGAACTGCGTCTGAGCCGAAGATGAGACACAGCCCGATCCGCTCCAGCACCCGGGTAAACTGGGATTCGGTGCGCACGCGGCCAAGTTGCCAGAGGGACCGGCGATAAGCGACAAGATTCTTCTGCGTCAGCACGGGCGGAGCGGCATCTACGCGAGCCGAGCTGGACGGAGGGAGGAGGATTCGAACCTCCGAGGCGCCTTTCGGAGCCTAATCGCTTTCAAGGCGATCGCATTCAACCGGGCTCTGCCATCCCTCCTAAACGCAACGGGCTCGTCACAGGAAAAGCTGTGCAAAGATCGCTCGGTAGAGGCCGGCCGTCTGACGGGCGCCGTCACCTACGTATGCCAGGAACCGAAGCTCCGGCGTCATGAGACTCATCACCCCGATCACCAGGGTGATGTTGGCCAGGTAAATGATCCCCAGCGAGAGGAGTGGCCCGACGGTCTCCAGGTCCGGCTGCCTCTTCTTGACCGCCTCCACGGTGAAGACCAGGTGGAACGCCAGGGTGGCCCCCAGCCCGAAGAAGAACCAGCGGACCCAGGGCTTCAGGTCCACGAAGAAGCCGACCACCGCGTACAGGATCGCCCAGAGGATCGCGTAGATGGGGATGAGGTACGGCGCCAGGGCGATGAAGGCGGTCAGGCGATTCACCGTGACCGACCCCTTCTTGGACCCCACCTTCATCCCCTTCACCTCGCCGCCTGAGACCCACGCGGCGCTGGCGTGCGTGATCTCATGTCCGAGGACGTACGCGCGGCTGGGAACCCCGACGAGCACGTGGAAAGCCAGATACGCCGTGATCCCGAGGAGCAGCCAGACCTCCGGCTCGCTCACCTGTCGGACCGCTACCAGATGCTCGTAGAAGGAGAGCGAGTAGCCCGCGCAGACGGGAAGGAAGAGAACGCCGGCGAGCAGGCGGGCGAGCTTCGGGATCATGCTACGCCGGACGGATCTCGGCGAGTCCGTCCAGGTAGGGG
>CAYFHV010000049.1:0-4120 GCA_964343105.1 uncultured Planctomycetia bacterium
GTGCCGTCCCCGTCGAAATCAAAGCCGAGCTTCGCCTCAGTCCTGCCGGCGCCGAAGACCGCCGCCATGTCGATCGGCGCCTCCCGCACCGACTTGAGGAGGGTGCCAAAGGCCAGCCCTGTCCTTGGGTTGATGTACCGCGACCGGTCTTCGGCCGCCACTTCCCGCAGATCCGCTTCGGTCTCGGTGCCCACCGTATAGAAGAAGAGGGACACCCCGCGGAAGAACTGCATGCCGCCGTCGAAGGTCAGGGTGCCGGTGTCGGTCTGCGCACGGCCCACCACGAAGCGGTTCTGAAGGGCCGTGTAGAAGTTCTGGACCACCGTCTGAATCCGGTTCCGGAAGGTGTCCAGCGCCAGGGTGAGAGTGCCCTCGTGCTCGAACCCCTCGATCCCCGTGATCCCGAGCAGCGCCCAATCCAGCTCCACCACCTGCTCCACTGCGCTGGCCGCGAGGGCCTTGTACAGCCGGCCGCTCTCCGGGTTGATGTATCTCTGCAGGGTGGCTGTCTCCACCTGCGGGAAGCGCCGGGCCAGATCCGCGAACTCCTCGGGGCTCACCTGGCCGTCCCCGTTCAAGTCGGCAAGCTCGGCGTCGGTATAGTCGTAGACGACGCTGGAGCGGTTGGCCTGCCTGCCGCCGTCAAAGAGGGCGGTGAAGCTGAAGGTGTCGGTCTGGTCGTTGAGCGGCCGGTTGATCCGGCTCAGGTACCGGAACGCCGTGGCGGAGGCGCTGATCGTCCCGAAGGCCTCCCGGGTCAGGTTCAGGGAGGTCGCCCCCCGGGAGTCGATCCGGGTGGTGCTCTCGATCGTGCCGTCCTGGTCGAAATCAAACCCGAGCGCCTGCTCGGTGATCCCCAGCCCCGCCAGCCCGGGGATCGTCTCATCCGCAAAGACCGGCAGGGACTCCGCCGAGACGAGCAGCCCCTCCACCACCGCATCGGGGCGGCCGTCCCCATCCGTGTCCCGCAGGAACCGCCGCTGGATCGCGTAGCTCCTCATGTCCGGCTCCAGTTCCACCAGATCGGTACGCGTGAGCGGATGACCGACGGGGATGCCCACGATCGGGGTCGTCCGGTCGGTAAACCGGTAGAGGGTGCGGGAGACCCCCAGGGTGAGGCTCTCGTCCACATTTCGCCCCTTCTGGATGACACTGCTCTCCTCGGTGAGCGCCCGGCCGTTGAAGAGCCGGTACAGGCTGGCCGTCAGGATCTGGATCACCGAGCCGAACCGGTCCGTCGACCGGGCTACCGAGCCGGTAAAGCGGAGCGCCTCGCCGGTCCAGAGGTCGTTGTACGCCACCGGCTGATCCTCTGCCCGGATGAGAAGCCCCTGGCGGATGCTCAACCTCCCGTTCGAATCCCGGAACAGGAACTGCCTGCGGACGCGGTACAGTCCCGCGCCGTCCGGCTCGACGAGATTGGTCCGGAACAGGATCGCCAGGATCGGGTTGCTGCCGGCCTGCGAAGGATCCAGCCTCTCGATCGGGATGGAGCTCGCCGCCACGGCCAGGGGCGCCGGATCCCCATCAGCGGACGTGTGGCCGTAGAGGACCTTCCCATCGGAGAGGCCATCGGTCCCGTCCACCGCGGTGGATCTGCTCACCGTCCGGACGCTGAGGAGCTGCGGCTGCAGCTTCCGAATGAGGAAGGCCTGCGTGATCTCATTCTCCGTCACTCCGCCGAAGAGGTCGGTGGCGCGGGTGACGCTCTCCTCCGACCGGGCGGACTTCATGAGCCCCCGCAGGATCCCGCCGGTCCTGGGATCGATGAACTCCGGCCGGATCACACCCCCTGCGATGTAGTCGGTTGCAGCCAGCTCCGCCACGCCCTCCCGGCTGGAGGTGATGCCGTAAACAAGGGTGGTCGAGCCGCTCACCTCCGTTCCATCCGGGGTGCGGGCGCGCGTCTCCTGGTGGTTCCGGGTCTGGCGCGGCTGGTTGTGGAAGATGGCGAACTTTTGATCCAGGGTTCCGGTGGTGACCGTCCCGAAGGCATCCTCCTCCCGGAGTGTTCCTGTCGCATCCGACGCCACCAGGACGCCCACGAAGTCAAACTTCCCGTCCGCCCCGTCCAGCCAGTTCCCCTGGGCGTCGGTGTGCTGGGTGTCGAAGAACGGCTCCCGGAAGCCCCATGCCCCCGTCACCGGATCCCGGGCGACCCAGTCCAGATCATCCTCCCGCGCCGGATCCACCGCGGCGAGCTGGTCCGCCGTCATGGAGTTCACCTCGGTGATGTACCGGAGGTTCTGCGTCAGCCTCTGCACCGAAACGGTCCCGTCCGCCGAGATCCCGTCGGATCGGGTGTCGCTCCGGGTGATCCGCGGGAGAATCCGGGCGAAGACGCTCCACATGTTCGTCGTGAACGCCGCTGTGACGCCGCCGTAGGCATCCATCGCAGCGCTGAACCCGCCGGTGTGCTGGATCGCATCACCCGTGTCGCCGTCGTTGTTCAAGTCAAAGCGCCAGACGATCGGCCGGCCGTCCACATCGGCGCCCAGCGTCAGGGTCTCGGATGCTGTGACCGGCTGATCGCCGACCTCCGTGATGGTGAGGAAGCCGTCCGCGCCGCGGCCGTACCGGATGCGGGAGGCCGAGATGGAGAAGCTCCGCCCGCCGTCGAAGCTCACAGTCGAGCCCTGCTGCCGCTGATCCACCTGTTCCGGCAGGCCGGTCAGGAATTCGTACCGGTTAAGGGAGGAAGCCTGGCTGAAGCTCTGGCCGCCGTCCAGGGTGAAGACGGTCCGGGTCCGGCTGTCCGTCGCCTCCGGTTTGGCCTGGCCGTTGAACACCCGGAAATTGGTCCGGGAGAGGGTTTCCCTCCGCTCGCCCCACGCCGTCGTGGTGGTGGCGGAGCTTCCGGTCGGATGATTCTCCAGCGGATCGGACGGGTCGATCACCCCGTCGTTGTTCCAGTCAAAGCCGGCCACCACGGACCGCTCGGCGGCGCTCTGGAGCAGCCCGCTGTAGATTTGTTGGGTCAGCGGATCGATGAGGCGGGCGCGCACCTGCCCGGTGGCCGGATCCACGTAGTTGGTGGTCCGGGCCAGATCGGCCAGGGTCGGCGTCTGAGTCCGGGAGGTGTACGCGTAATCCGTCACGCCGTGGATCCTCGTCCGGCTGCCGTCCACCTCCAGCCGGCCCTCGTCGCTCACCACCCGAACCGGCTTCGCCTGGTTGTTCACGATGAGGTGCGTGGTGGAGCTTAGGCCCACCTTCAGGACGCCGCTCACATCCAGCCCGAATGTGGTGTAGGTGCCCCGGAACGGTCCGCTCTCACCCGGATCGGACGTGTCCCCGTCCAGGTTCCAGTCAATCGCCTGGGCGACGACTCCCTCCTCCACCTCCTTGAGCAGGCCCACCCGCACCCTGCCGTCCGGATGGAAGTAGAAGTCCAGATCCTCCGGCCGGACCTGGGTGAGGTCCGCACGGGTCTCAAAGCCCTCCGTGTGCCGGTAGAAGGTGTCGGAGGTCGCCCGGAAGAACGATCCCTCCAGCGCGCGCGTCGTCACCTCGTTGCGGACGCGGGCCAGGAGCGGATTGAACCTCCGGATAAGGAAGTCCTGGATCGGTGTGGAAACCGACTCGGTCCCGAAGGCATCCCGGCTCCGGTTCTGGCCGGTCACCGAGATCCCCTTGAGGAGCCCCCGGAAGATCCTTCTCGTCTCCGGATCGAGGAGCTCCGGCCGGATCGCGCCGGCCACCACGTAGTCGGTGTGCGCCAGATCCGCCGCCTTCTCAAAGCTGTCCGTGTAGGACTGGATCTGGTGATTCAGGACCCGCGTGAATGTCCCATCGGTCGCCTCGCCGACCGTCTGCGTCCGCTGCTCGTGCGGCCGGGCGACGTTGTTGAGGATCAAGAAGCTCTGGAGGAGCGGCGAGCGCGGCGTGACCCCGTCCACCTTGGTCCAGACCTGCCCGCGGGACACGTTGCCGAAGGCGTCCTCCTCGTAAATCCCGATCGCCTCCGAATGCCCGGGGACAGGCAGCCCCCTCGCCTCGGACCGGAGCAGAAGCCCCACGAAGTTGATCCGGCCGTCCCCGTCGTAGTCCAGGAAGGCGTCCCGGAATCTCCAGGCCCCCGTCGCCGGATCACGGACCACCAGGTCCAGATCGTTCTCCC
>CAYFHV010000049.1:4220-10309 GCA_964343105.1 uncultured Planctomycetia bacterium
GTCGTGTACCACAGGGTGTCCCGCCTCGGCATCGGGGGGATCCCCGGAATCTGCTCGGGAGGCTCGCGGAAGTACTGCCGGACCGAGCGGATGCTTAAGCCCCCCTCGATGTTCCGGCTGGTTGTGAGCGAAGTGGCCTCTCTCAGCCGGGCCACGGTCAGCCCGATCACCGTCCAATCCTGCGTCGTCTCGCCCAACGAGCTGTTCCCGAAGGCGTCCCGGCTCGCCGCCAGCACCCCGGTGAAGGTGAAGAGGTCGGTCCGGTCCCCGTCCCGGTTCACGTCCCAGGTGAACGGGCGGCTGCCCCAGGAAAGCAGGGAGGCCTCATTGAGGCTCACCGGATCGCTGCGGACCTCGTCCAGCACCAGCCGGCGCCGCGTGGGATCGATGACTGCAGGAATATCCCGGTAGGTGAAGCGGGTGTGGCTGACGTTCACCGACTCCGTGCCGTCTGGCCCGACCGTCCCGCTCGACTGCATCTGATCGGTGCTCTGCAGGCGCCCGCGCAGATAGTCGTATCCGGTCCGGGTGATCGACTCCGCCTGGGTCTCGTTGCCGTCCACGGAGCTCAAGGTCATGGTCCGCGCGACCACATCAACCGGCGTCGCCCGGTCGTTGTAGACCCGGCTGCGGGTCTGCGCCAGGGTGTGGGTCACCTCCCCGAAGGCGGAGCCGTTTGCCCGGTGGGTTCCGGCCATGGCTGCCTCCTCCGGCGAGATCGTTCCATCCGCGTCCCAGTCGAACGGCAGGACGACCTCTCCGGCCTCGATGGTGCCGTTGTTGTTCATGTCGAACGGCATGCCGATGACGGAAAGATCGACGGAAGCGATGAGGAGCCCGCTGTAGATCTTCCCGGTGGCCGGGTTGACCAGCCCGGGCCTCAGCCGCGTCGGATCCTTCTCCAGCAGGTAGTTGGTGGAATCCCGCAGCTCCGCCAGGGTGGTCGCGTTGTTGCTGTAGCCGAACCGGGTGATTCCCATCCCCACAAACCGCCCGCCATCCAGGGCGAGCCCCTGGTTGAAGCTGCTCACCTCTCCCTGCTTGGCCCGGCCGTGAACGATGAGGTACTCGATGAGCTGCCGGCGCCGCTCCCGCTCTCCCGTGGCGTTCAGGGTAAGGGTCCAGCTCCCCTCCCCGTCAATCGCCGCGATCCCCGACCAGTTGAAGAAGGCCGGCATCCTCTGCCCCGCCGCAGGAACCTCCAGAGGATCAAACCGCGGATCGCTTGGATCCAGGATCACGATCCCGTCGCCGTTGCGGTCAAAGACGGCGGCAACCTGGTGCTCCCGGACATCCAGGAGGAGCCCCACCCAGGCCCTGTTCTGCCCGTTCACGTAGGAGAGGCGGTCCTCCGCCCGCACCCGCGCAAAAGGTCCGTTGGGATCGTTGAGCTGCGCATCCCGCTCCGCATCGGTGATCACCCCGTCCCCGTCCAGATCCCGGATCTCGGCCCCGGTCGAGTAGATGTTCTCGAACTCCACGTGCGCGGTGGTGAGGCTGCCCTCCACCGTGCGGGTGACGCTGATCGTCTCCACCTCGTGGAGCAGCGGGTTGAAGCGCCGGATCAGGTACTCCTGCCTCGGGCGGGCGATCGTCTCCGTTCCCATCGGGTCGAGGCTGCGGTTCTCGCTCTCCGCATGCATCCCGATGAGCAGGCCCCGGAAGATCCTGTTGGTCTCCGGATCGAGGAACGCCTCCCGGACCCTCCAGCCGCCCGATGGATTGGCAGGGTCTATCAGCTCGACATAGTCCGTGCGCAGGAGGGGATGGCCCGCCGGGATGTTCGTCCGCGGCTCGAGGCCGGTGGAGTAGGCAAAGCTCTGGATGACGTCGTTCCGGATCTCGGTCCCGTCGGTGTTCTCCCCCTCCGTGAGGGTCCTCTGCACATCCACCCGGGCGACGTTGTTGAGGATCCGGAACGACTGGGTGAGCGGGTTGTCCGGACGGTCCGCGCCGGTCACCCAGACCTCGCCCCAGGAGACATTCCCGAAGAGATCCCGCTCCAGCACGCCGATCGGGTTCTCCCCTGCCGGCACCGGGATGCCGTAATCCGATCCCCGGATCGCCTGCCCGCGGGCCTCGGACCGGAGCAGAAGCCCCACAAAGTTGATCCGGCCGTCCCCGTCGTAGTCCAGGAAGGCCTCCCGGAACCGCCACGCGCCTGTCGCCGGATCCCGAACCACCAGGTCCAGATCGTTGTCCCGGTTAGGATCGATGTCGGCCAGCTGCTTGGCCGTGTACTGGTTCGCCTCTGTCGTGTACCACAACGTCCCCGGCGGCCGCGGGATCACGTCTGGAAGCACCTCGTCCGGGTCGTGGAAGAACTGCCGGACCGAGCGGACGCCCAGACCGCCCTCCACCGTCCGGCTCGTGGTCACGGAAGAGGCCTGCCTCAGCCGAGGGATCGTCAGCCCGATCACCGCCCATTCCTGCATGGTCTCGGTGAACGACGTGTTCCCGAAGGCGTCGTGGTTCGCGGCCAGGATGCCGTTGAAGGTGAAGGTGTCCGTGCGGTCTCCGTCGCCGTTCAGATCCCAGGTGAACTCCGAGGCGGTCCAGCTCAACAGGTCCGCCTCGTTCAGACTCACAGGATTGTTGGCCGCCTCAGCGAGGCGCAGCCGGCGGCGGGCCGGATCCGCGGGGTCATCCTCGTAGCGGAACCGGGTGGAGCCGACCGAGACGTTGTGGGTCCCGTCGGGATTCAGGGTGCCGCTGGTCTGGCGCTGGGTGGTCTCCTGGAGCCGGCCCCGCTCGTACTGATAGCTCGTCAGGACCACATTCTCCGCGTAGGTCCGGCTGCCGTCCGCCGAGGAGACGGTCCGGGTGTGCGTCGTGCTCTCCTCGGTCAGGCCCCGGCCCGCGTAGATCCGGTTGCGGCTGACGGCCAACCCGTGCGAGATCTCTCCGAAGGCCGACCGGGTCACCCGGAACAGCCCCGCCAGCGCGGCCTCCTCCGGGGAGATCGTCCCGTCGTCGTTCCAGTCAAAGGGCCCGATCACCTCGCCCGGTCCGATGATGCCGTCGTTGTCCAGATCAAAGGGGATCCCGACGGCCGACCGGTCCAGCAGGGCGATCGGAAGACCGCTGAAGAGCCGGCCGGTTTCCGGATTCATGAGACCGGGACGAAGACGGGTGGGATCGCTCTGCTCCAGGTAGTTGGTGGTGTCCACCAGATCGGCCAGTGTCGTTGCATCGTTGCTGTAGCGGAACTCCCGGACCGCCACCTCCGCCAATCGGCCGCCGTCCAGGCTCAGCCCCTGGTTGAACGTCTGCACCACCCCCGGCTTGGCCTGGCCGTGGACGATGAGATACCCCGTCAGGGTGCGGGACCGGCTCCGCTCCCCGGTGGCGTTGAGGGTGAGCGTCCAGCTCCCCGGCCCATCGATCGCATTCAATCCCGACCAGTTGAAGAAGGCCGGCATCCTCTGCCCCGCCGCCGGCACCTCCAGCGGGTCAAACCTGGGATCGGCCGGGTCCAGGATCACGACCGCATCGCCGTTTCGGTCGAAGACCGCCGGGACCACCTGTTCCACCACCTCCTTCAGGAGCGCCAGCCAGCTCCGGGAGGTACCCGGCACCCGGTACGCCTCCCGGTCCTCCGGCCGAACCATCATCAGGGCGGAGGGATCGTCCCCCGGCCGGGTGTGGCGGTAGATCAGGTGGACCAGCGAGGTGGAAAGGGTTCCCTCCACGCTGCGGACCGTGCTCAGCGTCTTCGCCTCCCCCAGCAGCGGGTTCTGGCGGAAGACGAGGAAGGTCTGCTCCGGGTTGGAGATCGTCTCCGACTGCAGCGGGTCCACTGTTCTCGTGCGGCCGGTGGAGGTCACCTGCGTCAGCAGGCCGCGGAACAGGCGGCCGGTCAAGGGGTTCACGAAGCCGGCCAGGATCCGGCCGCTCTCATCATAGTAGTCGGTCCGGCGGAGCGGATCGTTGGGGTCGGTGAGCTGAAGCGGCTCCGCGATCCCCGAATAGGCGTACACCTGGGTCGCATCCGATTCGAGGAAGGTCCCGTCCACATTCTCGCCGGTGAGAACCGTCCGCTGCGACAGGAGCCGCGCCGCGTGATGGATGATCCCGAAGATCTGGGTGATGATGCCATCGGTGAAGTTGCCGTAGGCGTCCCGCTCGTGACTCGTCCCGCTGGCCGAAGAGGCCCGAAGCGCGCCGGCGAAGCGGAACCTCCGGGTGCCATCGCTGGCCAGATAGGTCTGCCGGATGTCGTTGAAGGCCGCGGCCGCGCCCGTCCCGGTCACCCAGTCGCTGCCGGCAAGATCCGCAGCGCTCTCGCCGCTGCCGGTGTAGGTGAAGTTCTGTGCCAGCGTCTGGAAGGAATCGGTCCCCTCCACGGTGAGGCCGTGGATCGTCGTAATGCTCCGGCCGGGCTTGATCAAGCCGTTCGGGAAAACGTAATCCGTCTCCACCCGGTTGACACGCTTGGATCCGAACACGTCGGTGCTGACGCTCAAGGTCCCGACCCACCGGAGCTCGCCGTCCCTCGCTCCATCGAAGCGGTCGAAGTAATCCAGCGTGGCACGGCTCCAGCCGGCCTCGGCCGCGGTGATCACCACCTTCCGGTCGCCGCCGGAGGTGATCCCCCAGCGGGGCTCCGGGATCCCATCCAGCAGGACCGAGACCGGGCCGTACACGGCGCGGTAGCCGCTGCGCGTCAGCGACCGGGTCCCATCGTGCGCCGTGCTGTCCGTCTCCTGGCTCTGGGTGAACTGGGTCGGCCGCCCCGTGGCCGGATCGTACTCCGTGAGGGTCTCGGTCTCGCTGTGGCTCGTCAGGTCCAGCGTGCCTCGGGTGTCGGCCACCGAGACGGCGCGCGTGGCCCGCCCCTGATCCAGGATGACGCGGTAGGTGGTGGTCCCCAGGGTGCGCGTCACATCGCCCCAGCCATTCCGGCTGAATCCGACCGCCCCCGCGTGGGTATGAACCCCGCCATCGAGCAGGTCGTTGTAAGTCACCTCCCCTTCCCGCACCGCGAGGAGCAGGCCCGGAACCAATCCGCCGGTCAGGCGGCTGCGGAACCGGTCCCTCACCCGGTGCGTCCCCGTCCCGTCCGGCTCGGTCAGGTCGGTGCCCGCCACCAGGGGATCGGTCGCGCTCAAGCCGTCCGTCTGCTCCTGGCCGGCGCTGTAGGTCTGGAGGTTCACGAACCGGTTGAAGAACTGGATCGTGTCCAGGGAGATCGTGTGGCTGAAGGTGGCGATCTCGCCCGGTCGGGACCGTCCCAGCACGATCCGGCTCTTGCCCTGCGTCAGGGTGCGGACCACCGTGCCGGCCAGATCGGTCATCTGCGTGAAGCCGCCCGTGGGATTGGCCTCCGGCGCTCCGTCCCCATCCAGATCGAAGGAGGAAACCACGCTCAGCTCCTCGACCTCCTTGAGCAGGCCCACGAACATCCGCTCCCTGAGAGGATCGCTCACGGAATCAATGAACTGCCTCCGGATACGGAGCGACCCGCCCGGGTCGGTGGGATCCGGCTCCACGTAGTCCGTGCGCGCGAGCGGATCCGCCGGGTCAATCCCGGTCAGCGGCTCGGACCCATCCGTGTAGTGGTTCCGCACCCGGACGAGGTTCGTGCCCACCCCGCCGTCCAGATTGACAATCTGCACCTCCGTGGACACCTCGACCGGCCGCAGCAGGCCGGTGGAGGTCCCGTTGTAGCGCTCCAGCACCCCGTAGGTATTCCTGGCAAAGCTCATCGTCCGGTTGCCGGCGGGATCGATGCTCTCCGTGATGACCGCTGCGGTCCTCCCGGGCTGTCCGGTGTGCAGGTCCACATACGCCACCTCTCCGTCACGCCCGCCGATGATCCGGGCGCTCGCAGGGTCGTACTGCTTGAGCAACAGGCCGTGGGTGAAGGAGCGGGAGGTGTCCAGGTTCATCTGGAAGGTCCAGCTCTCCGAGCTGCGGTCCCGCACCTGGCCATTGATCACGTCGTATTCGCCGTGCGCCAGGGTGAAGGTCACGCCCCCGTGGATGTCCGTCAGCGTCGTGACCGTCCCCAGGAACGCCTGCCGGCCGTTCACCATGGGCAGAAGCGCTGCCGGGATCCGCCGTGCCAGCTCACTGCTCAGCCAGGG
>CAYFHV010000050.1:0-10271 GCA_964343105.1 uncultured Planctomycetia bacterium
AGCTCCTCCACCAGGCTGCCGTTGGCGTCGTGCAAGAACTCCCGCCGTGTCGGGTCCACCACCGTGACAGGAACCTCCGCTGAGGTCTGATTCCCTAACGAGTCTCTCGCCACTGCCTTAAACACGTGCTCCCCTTCCGCCACCTCCACCTCTCGACTCCAGTGAATCGGAGCTTTCGTCCGGTCCGGAGCCCCCGCCGTCAACCCGTCCACCGTGATGATCGCACCCGTGTCATCCGACGTCCCAGACACCATCACCTTCACGGTAGCCGCCACCCCCTCCCGCCGGATCCCCACGAGCCGGTTCGCGCCGTCTACCGTCCATAGCGTCGCCACCCCATCCCGCTGGAAACGCGCCCGGTTGCCCGCTTTGTCGTAGCGGTAGGCGATCGCGTAGGGACTGCTCTGCGTGCGCCTCTCCCCGGTCAGCCGGCTCGCCGCGTCGTAGGTGTAGTCCACCGTTACGGGGACAGTCCCCGAAAGACTCGGGACAGCCCCCTGAACCCGAGCCCGCCGGCCGGCCGCGTCGTAGGAATAGGCGAGGTCCAAGAGCGAGATTGCTTCGGGCCCTGCGGGCCCTCGCAATGACAAGATTCGGGTGAGACGATTGAGCGAGTCGTAGCTGTAGGCCGTGGTGAGCCCGTTCGGGAGCCCCAGGGAAACGAGGTTCCCCGCTGCGTCATAGGTGTAGGAGAAAGACGAGATTGCTTCGGCCCCGCCGGGGCCTCGCAATGACACTTGGGCGAGGCGGTTGAGCGCGTCGTAGGTGTAGCCGGTGACGCCCCCGAGGGGATCGGTCATCCGGGTCCGGTTGCCGGCTGCGTCGTATTCGTACGCGACGGTGTCGTTGGCCGAGGGGCCATCCACGGAAAGGAGCCGGCTCACCGCATCGTAGGAGTAGGCGGTGGTCCCTCCGGCGCCGGTCATAGCGGTGCGGCGGCCAAGCGCGTCATACGCGAAGGAGGAGATTGCTTGGGGGGCTCCGCCCCTTCGCAAGGACGAGACGGAGGCCAGGCGGTTGAGGGAGTCGTAGGTATAGGAAAGAACCGTGCCGTCCGATTTCACCTCCTTCACGCGGTTGCCTGCCGCGTTGTACTCATACCGGACCGTCTGTCCCCGGCCGTCTCGGACATGGGCCAGCCGATCCAGCCCGTCATACCCGTAGTTGGTCTGACGATTCTCGGCATCCGTCACGCGGATCAGGTTGCCTTCCGGATCGTACTGATACCGGGTGGCCTGCGCCGCCGGGTCAGTGACCTTGACCAGCCGGTCGGCCAGGTCATAGCGGTAGGCGGTCTCCAGACCGGCCGGATCGGTGGAGCGCACGCGGTTTCCGACGGCATCATAGGCGAACGCCGTCACCGAGCCGTCGGCTCCGGTGATCCGCGTCAAGCGATTTTTCCCATCGTAGGCGAACCGGGTCACCCGGCCTTGGGGATCTGTCACGGAGAGAACGTTCCCCACGGCGTCAGCAGCAAACCGCGTGGCGCGGCCTGCGGGATCGGTCACGGAAGAAAGGTTCCCCTGGGCGTCGTAGGCGTAGGTGGCAACCTGTCCTCTTGGGTCGGTCACGGTCACCAGCTGACCGGAGCCGTCGTAAGCGAACCGCGTGGTCTCGGAAAGAGGATTACGGACCTCCAAAAGGTTGCCCCGCGGGTCGTACGAGTAGGTCGTGGTCCGGCCGAGAGCGTCCGTGGCGCTGGCGAGCCGGTCGAAGCCCGGCTCGTACGTGAGGATCGTCGCGTTGCCGGCCGGGTCCGTAACCTGCACCAGGTTGCCCCGCGCGTCGTAGGCGAAGCGGGTCATCCGCCCCAGAGGGTCGGTGATGCTTGTCCGGTTGTGCTGGGCGTCCCAGGTGGAACGGGTGACGCCTCTTATCGCATCGGTCCGGCTGGTGACCAGGCGGACGCCTGCGATCTCCTCCCAGTGGTGGATCGTGCGGAAGGCCCTGGCGTTCTGGACAACGGTGTCCTGCCTGTCGGGGTCGTAGCTCAACACCACCTTGTGCTGCTGCTGTTCGTAGCTGAAGGAGCGCGCGCGGCTGCTGCTGTCGTAGGTGAACGTTCGCAGAAAACCCCGGGCGTCACGGATCTCCAGGAGCTGATGGACCTCATCGTAGGTATAATCCGTCCTCTTTCCCTCAGGATCGGTGGAAGCGGTGAGATCCTGACCGGTATAGGTGTAGGTGACCTCCCTTCCCGCCGGATCCCGCAAGCGGATGATCCGATTGGAGGCGTCGTAGAAGAGCTGCGCCTGCCTGCCCGCGGGATCGGCGATCGAGGTCAACAGACCGCTGGCGCTGTAGGTGAGCGAAACCCTGTTCCCGTTGGGGTCTTCCTGGAAGCTCAGCTTGCCGTCCGGCAAGAACGCCAGAACCAATCCTCCCTTGCGGCGGAGCCGATAGGAGCCGTCCGGCCGCTTGCTGAGAACGCCGTGTTCTCCTGGGGGCGAGAGAAAGCTTCCATCCGGCTGAGGTGCGTAGAATCTCCAGGTGCCGTCCTCGTCAATCTCCGCCAGGGAACCGTCCTCCTGCTTCACCAGCCGAACGTTGTAGCTGTGCGTCCAGCCGAACCCAAGCGGACCCACGGTGTCATCCCGGCTGTTGTAGCTCCGCTCGAACGCGAGGCCCAGGCCCCGCCCCGGTATGCTGAAATCAACAAACGTCGTGTAAACGTTCCCGGTCGTCAGATCAACAGGATCCTTCCCGGCCACATGATCGCCCGTGAGAGGTTGGCCGAATGCCTTCTTCAGCAGCGTCGTCACCAGTTCCCGAACCGCTTTATTGATCTGCCCCCACCAGAAGAGCACGACCGGGCTGGAGGAAGACAGCGCCAGCGGCAGGGTGTACTGTCTCGACACCCCACTCGGGTCAACGACAGTCAAAGTCCGCGAAGGAGGATTGAACCGCACCGGCGTGCTGAGCGTCTGAAGGGAACCCCTCTCCACGAAGAGGCGGACCGTTTCCTGACGCTCGTACTCCACGCGCCCCTGGCTGTCGCTGGACATCTGCACGGTCTCCGCGTATCCCTGCGTCGGCAGCTCCAGCCGTCCCCGCAAGGTCTTGCCGGCAACCGGCGCGCCGGATGCCGTGAGGATCCGCCCTTGCAGCAGCAGGTTCACGGGAAGGTCATAGGTGCTCGGCGCATGGCCCCCGCTGAAAACCGTGTTGGCCCGGTAGTCGAGGAAGCTGAAGGTGGTCGCCAGGCGGTTGTTGACGAACCCCGGGAAAGAGCGCGGCCTCCAGGAAGCAATCCCCGAGTCCACTTGATTCAGCGGGAGTTCGGAACGGAGGATCGCGCGTGTGGTGAGCCTGCCGGTGTACCGGCCGGTCGAGCTCTCGGTCAGTGTTCCCCGGAGTCCGAGTCGAGGAATCTCATAGCGCACGGTTGCCCCGCTGAGCACCTCTGTAGGAGAGTTGGCCAAAGTCACCGTCACCTCGCCCGTCAGCTCCAGCTCCATCTCGGCTGCTGATGATAAATTGGTCGGCCCGAACTGCACCTGACCCAGGGCATTGAGAGAGAAATTGCTCGTCTGGCGGAGGATCCGGACCTGCACGGCCTTGCCCTCCACGACCAGCGCGAAGTCGGGAACGGCCACCACGGTGTCGTCGCCCGGCTCGGCCGCGAACGGCCGGACTGCTCCCCACGCGATGAGCAAACCCAGCAGGAAAAGGTTGATCGCCGTAAGAAGCAGCGACCGGATCCTCCGTACACGTCGGCTCATCGGCTCACCTGCGGTCCGCTGAGGCGCCGGCCGAACCAGAGAAAGGCCGGAATCGCCAGCCCCGCCGCAATCAGGAATCCCAACGTGACCCATGCCATCCGGCTCGTCACGGGCAGCCAAGTCAGCCAATGCCACCGGAACACCACGGCGGCCCCCCCGATGAAGAGGGCCTTGTCCAGCAGCGGAATGAAGAGAGCGCCCAGGAGCGATTCCGCCATCGACAATCCGCAGGCGTCACGGAAAATCCAGAACGCGACCCACGCGAACCAGATCGAGGCCACCAGCGTGCCAAGCCCCATGTAGGGCTGGTAGACCTGCGATACGGAGAACTGGAACACCGGAAGCGGGACGAAAAGGTACAGGGTGTTCACGAGGACCGGGACGAGATAAAGCCCCAGGAGAAGCGCCGTCAACGTCCCCATCCGAGCGAACGGGACTCTTCGGCCGAACCAGCGGGCGATGGCCATGAACAGAAACACGTACATGGCCCAGCGCAGATAGGCCGTCATCCCGTTGGCGGCGACGAAGAGGGCTCCTTCAACGAGATAACGCATGGGATCCAGGAGGAGCTGCTCCAAGAGCCCCGGGCGCCTGGCCATGGCGTAGAGCCAGATCGCCTCCAGGGATCCCCGCAGCAACCCGACCACTCCGAGGAAACCCATCAGCGCCCAGCCCGAAGGGACAGTTTCCCGGAGAATTCGCACCGCAGCGCGAGGACGCGTCAGCAGATGACCGCAGAGGCGTGCGATCATCCTCCGCCTCCCGAGTCCACCGTGAGGAAGATCACCTGTCCCGGAGACGGCGCCGTGATGGTCAACCCCGGGGCGACCGTGTCCAGCAGGACCATCCTCTGGATGGTGAAGCTGGCGAGGTCGGCCACGTCCCTGGTCCGGGAGGAAAGCACGTTGTTTCCCTCGGACAGGGACACGCTGGCTGTCCAGGTGGTCAGGCGATCCCGCGCAACAACCTCCGTCCCGTTGATCCATACGGAGGTGTACGCCGGCTTGGTCCCGCTCAAGGTCAGGGTCCTTACGTTCGTCGAGGACGGCAGGACGTTCAGGACCGGGCCGATCGGCGGCGTCGTCCACGGCCGGGCGTCCTGCACCGTGACGACGAGGGTCTCCGTGTCCGACAACGTGCCGTCACTGGCCCTGATCTGAATGGGGCCATAGCTGCCGGCCTGCGCAAACGTGGGCTGCCAGGAAAAGAGCCCGGTCTCCGCCACCAGGGTGGCTCCAGGGGGCAGACCAGACACGCTGAAGAGGATCGCCTCAGCATCGGGCTCCACGGCGTCCAGCAGAAACTCCAGGATCTTTCCCTCTTGAATCGTTATGGTATCCGGAACCGTCAGGACGGGAGCGCGATTCACGTTGCTCACCGCCACCCGCATGTTGCGCCGGTCCTCCAAGCTCCCGTCCGTGGCGGCGACCGAGAAGAGGTATTCTCCGGCCTGCGTGTAGTTCGGCCGCCATGTCAACCGGCCGGTTCGCCGATCCACGGTGGCACCGGGCGGCAACCCTCCAGCTACAAACTGGAGCGTGTCGCCATCGGGGTCCGTGGCCTTCAGCGTGAAGTCCAGAAACTCCCCTTCATTGAGAACGGTTCCCGCCGGAGGAGGCGTCATCTGAGGAGCGCGATTGTCAGTCTGGACAGAGATCGTGATCCTCTCACTGTCGGTGACTCCGCCGTCCGTGACGGCGAAGGTGACCTGGTAGGTTCCCGCCTGACCGGAGGAGGGTTTCCAGGAGAAGAGACCCTCGTGCGGCTTAAAGACCGCTCCCCGAGGGAGTCCCTCTGCCGAAAACGTGAGGCGATCCCGGTTGGCATCCCCAGCTCTCAGGTGAATCTCCAGGTACCCCTTTTCCCCGTTCACGAGAGGGCGGGGATAGATCCGCGTCACATCGATATGGTATCCATCCCCCACGACGGTTTTCCTGGGGACTGTGACCGGGTCCGAGGGCGGGCCCGGCAGGCCGGCCCGCTGAAGGTCGAAAGCCCACAGCTCCGCCTCCCCTCCGAGGGGCCTTGCCTGGAGCATCATCTCCACGTCCCCGTTTCCATCCAGATCTCCCGCGTGGGGGATGTACATGAACGCCCGGGCGCCGATCGGCCAGCCGGGTTTGGACTGGCCGTCAGCCCCCAGGATCCAAAGCCGGCTCCTGTTGCGGGTGCTGTACCAGGGCATCGCGTCAAGCACAGCCACCTCCATCTGCCTGTCGCCGTCCTGGTCAAAGAAGATCAGCTTGGAATCAATCTCCTCCGACCCCCAGCGTTTGAGATCCACTGGCCAGCCGGGCAACACCGTCCCATCATTCCGCAGCGCGATGAGGGCGGTCGACCCACTCCCTAGTCCTCTTGCAAGATCGTGCGGCTGCGGTGAAACCAGAACCTCGAACAGCCGATCCCCGTCCAGATCCACGGCACGGACATGCGCGGTCTCTCTCCAGATCGCACCCGACAGCCCTGTTGCAGGAGCCGGCCACCCCGAAACCGAAGTTCCGTCCGACCGCCAAGCCCAAATCTCTGTTAACTGGGGACCACCTGGGGCAAGAAGCTCCAGCATGCCGTCTCCGTCCAAATCGGCCAAGCACATCCCCGGGCCAGCCCGCCAAAATCCTTGTCCCACGGGCCAGCCAGGAAGGAGTACGCCGGGCCGGCCCCATGCGAAGACCGGTCCACCTCGGGTTCGTCCCAACAACTCCTCGTCACCGTCGGCATCCAGATCCGCCGGAATCAAGGTAGATAAGTTGCCGCTCGCCCCAAAATAATCCCACGTGGCGAGCAAAGTCCCGCCCCCGGAATAGAACTCCAATTGCTCAAGGAATCGGTCGGGATCGTATCGGCCGAAGCCGACCACCAATTCGTCTCTGCCGTCGCCGTCAAAGTCCACCCATGCCAGCATGTTGTTGAGAATGGATCCTGCAATTTGCTTTGGCCAGCCGGGAAGCGCGGTCCCGTCGCTCCTGAGGACGTAAACGGCGGACTGAGAAGCCGAACCGGTCGAGGCGGATAGCCCCCCAAAAGCCAGCTCCGGAAGACCGTCTCCGTCTGCATCACCCACCTCCACCGCGGTGATCCGACGACCGGGCAAAGAGAGTGGCCAACCGGGTTGAATGAGCCCGTCAGCATCCACCAAGGCGAAATCCTTCCGTATTGGGTTCGACCACCAGTTCGGCCCGATAGACAACAGCAGGTCCTGCCGTCCATCACCGGTCAGATCCTCGATGAATTCAATTCCCCCGGAGAAGGCCGGCTGGCTGAGCAACTGTCCCCGCAGATCAAAGCGGCGGCCGTCCTGGGTAAGCACCTCCGGCTGGCCATCCTGGTCCATGTCTACAATCGCGACATCTCCGGTGGAACTAGATGCCCTCCCAATAAACTGCGCCAGCGGTTTTGGCCAGCCCCGCAGCATGGGCGGCATCACCTGGACCGGAACCGTGGTCTCTCTACCTTGCGGCAGATCCATCACCCACACCGTCAGCCGGATGAGGTGGGGTCCCACCTCCCCGCCGCGTGGGTCCCAGGTACCGAGAACTCCGTTGCGCACCGGAGTGGTGGACTCCCGCAAGAGGCGCCAGGACGATGGGTTCAACCCTGTCCCCTCCTCCAGCCGGTAGCGCAGAAATCCTTGGGCAGCGTACGCCTCCCCGACGATCTCCAGCGGTTCGGCCACGGACATCCACTCCTGCGGCGAGGTGATGAGCGCCACGGGAACCGAGTCCACCCGGACCGCACGCGCGGCGTTGATGCGCCCAGCCCCCGTGTAGATGTCGGGTCCGGGAAAGCTTGTCCCATCGTTGAGAGGATCGGTGATGTCGTCCGCCGAGGTGCGGAGGACCTCGCGGACCTCCTCGTTCGTGAACTCCGGGTGACGGGAAAGGATCAACGCGCACAGGCCGGCGGCGTGGGGCGCCGCCATGCTCGTCCCGCGGGCCCGAGCATACTCCCCCAGCAAGGTGCTCCCATCCCCATAGATATCCGTGCCGCGCGCGCGGCAGGAGAGGATATTGACGTAGGTCCTGCGTCCGTCGGCGGGATCCGCGCTTCCCCCGCCGGGTGCCACGACATCGATCTTGGTCCCCCAGTTGGAAAAAGAGGCCTTGTGGTCCGCCTGATCCGAGGCGGCTACGGTGATTACTTCGCGGATGCTGGCCGGCGTGGACCCGAGGGCGTCCTCGTTGGAATTGCCCGCCGCCGCCACCAAGACCACATTCCGGTCGTGCGCGTAGCGGAGCACGTCCTCGAGCAGCTGCGACTGGCCCTCACCTCCCCAGCTCATGTTGATGACGCGAGCCCCGTTGTCCGTCGCATACACAACGGCCCTGGCCAAATCGTCGTAGGAGCCGACGCCGTCGTCGCTCAATCCCTTCAGCGCCATGACCCTGCACCGCCACGCCACCCCGACGATCCCCTGTCCATTGTTCCCGACCGCAGCGATCGTCCCAGCCACGTGCGTCCCATGTCCATGGCCGTCCGTCGGACCGGCGTCATGGCTGCGGCCATCCCAGGAGACGAAATTCCAGCCCCAGGTGTCGTCCGGGTAGCCGTTGCCGTCGTCATCCAGGCCGTTGCCCGGCACCTCCCACGGGTTGCTCCAAAGATTCGGAAAGAGGTCCGGGTGGTTGGGGTCGATGCCGGTGTCCACCACCGCCACGACGATGTCCGATGACCCGGCCGTGACGTCCCAGGCCGACTCCGCCTGGATCCTCTTCAGCCCCCAGAGGTCCGGATAAAGTTGGCCCCACGAGCCCGAGGAGCTCAGATAGGGATCGTCCGGCGTCTGGAAAAGCTTCACCCACATTCTGGGTTCACAGTAAAGGACCTGCGGATGATGGGTAAACTCTTCCGCCGCCGAAGCAATCTCTTCATAATGGCAGGCGAGATCCAAGCGGAAAATCTGCTCCAGGGACGAGCCAGCCGCCTTCTCGGACCGTGCAAACAGCGGCTTGGCCTGGCCCACCTGGTGGCGGCAACATAGCTCCGCCAGAGTGAGTCCGCGCTTTTTCCCCCCTTGCAAGATCCGCCGCAGATGGGCCGGACTGCCTCTCTGCCGTAGGCGCTCTCCAGCATGAACCGCAGCTTCCATCCTGGGTGCAGCTTCCGGAGAAACCTTCACGAAGAGCAAGGGCGGCTCCTTTTCTGTAGGGTCCGCTGTCATGGCCAACGTCTGGCCCTGCGGAGCGGAGTTTCCTCCGGACGGCCCCGAGGGGGGCGGTGCGGGAGGCGGAAGAACATGGATTCGCCTGTCGCCGATCGGCTCCAGCACGGGCGCCTCGTTGACCACCCGGATCCCGTCGCTCGCCCCAATCGGGCTCCAGAGACCGGAACCGTTCCGTGCCTTGGCTGAAAGGTAATAGAGGGGTCCGCTCTTCCTCAGGGAAAGGCCCCGCCGGGTCACCTCGGTTGCCGTGCCGGCAGAAGACCAATCCACCACCACCGCACCTTCTGGAGAACCTTCCGTGATCCGATACTGGTACTCCACGATCCCGGAGTGAGGATCGCCGCCGCTCCACCGAGCATGAAAAGAGCTGACGCGGGGTGTGGTCTCTCCGTCATCCGCCACCACGGGGGCATCCGGCGCGGAAGCGTCCACGGTGATCCCGTTGGAAACCGCCACCTCGGACCACAGACCCGCAGAGTTGAGTGCCTTCACGGCAAAGTAGTATTTGGTGCCGTCGCTCAATGAAAGCCCGGTGCGGGTGACCTCTGTCCGCGCGGCGCCACGAGGGCCAGAAGAAGTCCAGCCCGCCACGTCGGAATCCTCCGGCGTCGTCCCGATCGCATAGTGATATTCCGCAATGCCGGACTCAAAGTCGCTGGTCGTCCACTGGGCGTGAAGCTGAGTACGACTGGACGTATAAACGCCGTCGTCCGTCACGCTCGGGCGATAAGGTGCCGTGAAATCCACCTTGATGCCATTGGAGACACCCGCCTCTGACCAAAGACCTAGCCCGTTACGCGCCTCGACAGCAAAGTAGTGCGTCTCGCCGCCGGCCAGGACAAGTCCGTCGCGGGTCACCTCCCTCGCAGTGCCCGCAGAGGTCCAGTCCGCGATGACGAACGTCCCTGTCCTGTCTCTCCAAAAGATTCGGTACCGGTACTCGGCGATGCCGGACTCCGGGTCGGAGCTGGACCAGCTCGCGTGGAGACTGGTGGGAAAGGTGCTGTACAGGCCGTCGTCGGTGACCACCGGCGGGGTGGGTGGAGTGGTGTCCCCTCCTTGAAGAACAGTAATCCCGTCGGAGGACCCAACAGCAGACCAGAGACCGGCTCCGTTCTTGGCCCGCACGCTGAAGTAATAGGCGGTGCCGTTCGTCAGGGACAGCCCGGCCTTGGTCACAGAAACCGCCGTGCCGGTGGAGGTCCAGGGCACAACCTCCGTTCCACCGGAGGTGGTCCCGATCGCGTACTGGTACTCGACAATGCCGGATTCCGGGTCCGAAGAGCTCCAGGCGGCGTGAAGCTCAGCGCGGGAGCTGGTAAAGGCGCCGTCGTCGGTGACCACCGGCGTCGTGGGG
This sequence comes from uncultured Planctomycetia bacterium, assembly GCA_964343105.1. Classification (GTDB taxonomy): domain Bacteria; phylum Omnitrophota; class Gorgyraeia; order 1-14-0-20-64-10; family 1-14-0-20-64-10; genus CAYFHV01. Next base: position 10,241 of record CAYFHV010000050.1, read on the forward strand.
GCCGTGGTCTCCACGATAATCCCATCGGAGT
>CAYFHV010000051.1:0-10187 GCA_964343105.1 uncultured Planctomycetia bacterium
GTGAAAGGGGCCGCCCAGCGCTCGGGGCTGAAGGCGTACAACCCGAAGATCCATCAGGGATTCTGGCGGTATGCCGTGGTGCGGGCCAGCCAGACGAGCGGCGAGCTCATGCTCGTGGTGGTCACCAACGACGGCCCCGCGGAGCCGCTGCAGGAGATGGCCCGCGAGATTCCCCGCGAGGTTCCGGAGCTGAAGAGCCTCTATTGGGGCGTCTCCACGAAGGTGTCGGATGTGGCCGCGGCGGAGCGGCTCACCCACCTGGCCGGGCCGGAGTTCCTGGAGGACCGGGTGGGCGGGCTCAAGTTCGAGATGGGGCCCACGGAGTTCGTCCAGCCGAACCTCTCCCTCGCCGCCCGGGTCTACGAGGCGATCCGCGCGCGCGCCGGGCTCACCGGCCGGGAGGCGGTGTACGACCTGTACTGCGGGATCGGCCTCATCGCCCTGTCGCTGGCGGCCGAGGCGCGCGTGGTGTACGGGGTCGAATCCGACCGGAGGAACGTCGATTGCGCGCAGCGGAATGCCCAGCTCAACGGGATCTCCAACGCCGTTTTTCTCTGGGGCCGGCTGGAGGATCTTCTGAAGAACCGGGCCCTTTTCCGGAACGGCCCCAGGCCGGAGGTGGTGGTGCTGGATCCTCCCCGCGCGGGCCTGCATCCGGAGGTGGTCGGGCCGCTCCTGGAAGCCGGGGTGGACCGGCTCCTGTACCTTTCCTGCAACCCCTCCAGTCTTTCCCGGGACCTGAAGGGCTTAAGGCGGAGGGATCCGCGTCTCACACTCGAGTCGGTGCAGCTCTTCGACTTCTTCCCCCACACCTCCCACATGGAGGTGCTCGTTTCACTTCGCCGCGCGGCGCATTGACAGGCGCGGGAGCGCACGTCTAGAATGGTCTGAAATGAAATCCGACGGGAACCTCAAGGAGGCGAAGATCTTCTCCCTCGTCCTCATCCCCCTGCTGGGGCAGTACGTGCTGACCCTGGAGGAGATCGGGGGCCAGCGCCTGGTCCCCATCTGGATCGGGGTCAACGAGGGCAACGCGATCGGGCTGAAGCTGCAGGACGAGCAGCTCCCCCGGCCCATGACGCATGACCTCATGAACAACGTTTTCCGGGCGCTGGGGGTCAAGGTGGAGCGCATCGTGGTCTCGGACCTGCGGGACGGGACCTACTACGCGGTCATCTGCCTGCTCTCCGGCCAGAAGCGCCTGGAGATTGACGCCCGGCCTTCCGATGCCATGGCGCTGGCGGTTCGGGTGAGCTCCCCCATCTTTGTGGACGAGAAGGTCTTGAAGAAGTGCCCCATCATCATGAAGCCGATCTCGCAGGAGGAGATCGAGAAGTTCAAGGACGACCTCCAGAATCTCAAGCCCGAGGATTTCTTCAAAGGGTTCGAGGAGAAGCCGGGCAAGGAACCACCCGAGTAGGACCGGCTCCGACCACCCCTCCCCGCCGCACCCGATGCCGGGTGCATTCGTGTATACTGCTCGTGGAAGGATTGCGCTGACGGGGATTCGTCCCTTTTTACACGAGGAGTAAAAGCCCAATGGCCATCATTCGCCTGATGGACGAATCGGAAGCGACCGGCCGGGTCCGGGAGCTGTTCGATGAGATCAAGAGCACCCTCCAGGTTCCTTTCGTTCCCCAGCTCTTCCGCGCCCTGGGAACCAAGCCGGACCAGCTCGAGGCGGTCTGGGCGCAGGTGAAGGGGCTCTTCGGCTCGGGGGCCCTGGATGTCAAGAGCAAGATCCTGGTGGCGCTGGCGGTCGCCGCCGCCCAGCGGTGCTCCTACTTTGTGAAGATCCACTCGATCGTTGCGAAGCGGCTGGGGGCGACCGACGAAGAGATTGCGGAGCTCTTGGAGGTGGCCAGCTTCTCGACGGCGCTCAACACCCTGGCGAGCGGCCTGGGACTGGATCCGGAGCTATGAACTCAAGGGGACGCTTCATAAAGGGACAGTTCTCTCGGAATGAAGTGTCCCAAAATGAAGCGTCCCTGCTTCCCCTCCAGCCGCCTCCCACGCCGGGGCTGCGTCCCATCCGGTTCGGTCCGGAGATCTGCCAGGACCTGGAGAAGGGCGCGGACCGGGAGTGGATCGTCACCAATGGGCTGGGAGGGTATGCCTCCTCCACAGTCCTCGGGCTGAACACCCGCCGGACGCACGGGCTTCTCGTGGCGGCCACCCGCCCGCCCCTGGGCCGGAAGATGCTCCTCTCGGCTTTGGAGGAAACGCTGATCGTCCCGGGAGGGCGCTTCGAGCTCTCCACGCATCGCACCGCCGCCGTCGTTCATCCGGAGGGGTACCGGCATCTCGTGGAGTTCCGCCTGGATCCGTGCCCCACCTTCTTCTTCCGGATCGGCCAGATCCTGCTGGAGAAGAGCGTCTTCATGCTGCCCGGCGAGAACGCGACGGTGATCGGCTACACCCTGCACTCGGCCCCGGGGCCGGTCGAGCTGGCGGTCCGGCCGCTCGTCAACATTCGGGATCTTGGGGAGCTGTGCAGGGAGGGTGGCGATCTCCAGCCGAAGATCGAGCAGGCTCCGGGGGTCTTGAGCGTCCGCTGGCGGGAGGGACTTCCGGTCCTCATGATCCATCATTCGGCGGAGTTGGCGGAGACCTCGCCCGGGTGGTACAACCACGTCGAGTACGTCCGTCCCGGCAGCATGAGGGAGAAGGAAGATCTCTGGTCGTTCGGCATCCTGCGGTACCTGCTCAAGCCGGGGGAGTCGTGCGCCCTGGTCGCCTCGACCGGACGGCGGGGAACGGGGGACCTGGTCTTCCATCGCAGACGCCTGGAGAACACCCAGGCGGTTCTTGCGCAGAACCTGGTGACACCCGGCTCAGGTCCGCTGGCGGTCCGCCTGAGCTGGACGGCGGAGAGCTTTGTCGCCCGGTCGTCGTTCCAGGAGGGGGCGCAGGTCCTTCTTCTCTCCGGTTTCCCGGAGGGGAGCCCGCGCGGCCGGGATGCGTTGGTGGCCCTGCCCGGCGCGGCCATCCTGGCCAGGCGCTACGATCTGGCGCGGTCGGTCCTTTCCACCCTGGCCGGGCAGATCCGGGAAGGGCTCGTCCCGGCGCGCTGGTCGAAAGACGAGGCCTCGCCCGAATACGACTCGGCGGACACCTCCCTGTGGTTCTTCTGGGCGGTTTGGCATTACTGGAGGGCGAGCCGGGACCTGCGCTTTGTAGCCAAGCAGCTCCTGGATCCCCTTCAGGAGATCCTGCAGGGCTACCTCGAGGGAACTCGATTCGGGATCGGGATGGACGACGACGGCCTCATCCGCCTGACCGACGAGGAGGCGCCGCTCACCTGGATGAATCTGCCGCGGCCGGGAAAACCGGTGGAGGTGAACGCCCTGTGGTACTGCGCGCTGGAGATCATGGCGGCGCTGGCGGATCGGCTGGGGCTCAAGCAGGCGCGGCATTACGCGCGGCTGGCGCGGCTGGTCCGGCAGAACTTCGCGCGGACGTTCGTCTCTCCGGAGGGACTGCTCTTCGACACGGTGACCGACCGGGGACCGGATCCTTGTGTTCGCCCGAACATGCTGATCGCGCTCGGGCTGCCGTTTAGCCCGCTCAAGCCGTCACAGGGGGCCAGGATCCTGGATGCGGTGGAGCGGCAGCTCCTCACGCCGGTGGGCGTGCGGAGCTTGAGCCCGGCCGATCCGCGATACCGCGGCCGGCTGGAGGGGCCGGTCCTGAGGCCCGGCGAGGGCTGGCATCAGGGAGCGGCCTGGGCGTGGCTGATGGGGCCTTACGTGAGCGCGGTCTGCCGTGTTCGGGGGCTGACGCGGGCGGTCCAGGCCTCCTTGGCGAAACAGTTGAAGCCCACCCTGGCCCAGCTGGAGGAAGGGGCGCTGGGCTCCGTCGGGGAACCGTTCGATGGCGATGCGCCGCATACGCCCCGTGGCGGCGTGTCCGGGCTCATGGCGGTCGGAGAGCTGCTGCGGGCCATCCGTGAGGCGCGATTGGGCGGATTGTAATGTGGCATGGGGCTTGTGTATACTGTTGGAACATCGGGGTGAGGAGGAAAGGAGTTCCATGACGAGCTGCAGGCGTCCGTGCGACAGGGGCTTTTCCCTCCTCGAGGTGGTTCTTGGCGTCACCCTGTTGGGTCTCGTGGCGCTGGGGTTTGCGTTTCTGGCCACCAACGCCCAGCGGTACCTGATTCAAAGTATGTTGGTGTCCGGTTCCCAGGGGGAGGCGACGATCGCCCTCGAGCACATCAAGCGGCACCTCAGCGCGGCGACGGAAATCCATGTCCCGCCCATTGCTCCTCCCCCGGGCAGTCAGAGTGTGGTCCTGGAGTTCACCTGGCAGCCGAGGGCGGGGCAGGCGCCGCGGACATCGCAGTATCTGCTGGACGGCGGCACTCTTTGGTTCGTTCCGGACAGAGCCCTCCTCCCGCCCGGCCCAGTCGTCCCGAACCCGAACAGGCCCGACCTCTTCGAGAACATCGCGCGAGGGATCCAGACCCTCGCTGACCGGCCGCCCTTCACGCGCAACCCCGCGGGCAGGGTCACCGTGGATCTGACGGCGGAGCAGACCTCGGCCGATGGAGAAGAGGTGCGGCGGGAGCGGCTGCAGACGGTGATCAGCCCGCGCGGGATCTTCTGACGAGGAGGCCATTGCCATGAAATCGTTCGGAAGGCGTTCGGAGCAGGAAGGGATCGCGATCGTCACCGCCCTGGCGGCGGCGCTGGTGGTTTCCATCACGGCGGCGGTCGTGCTGGGGCTTACCTGGAGACGGCTGGAGCTCTCGGCGTTCCGGGCGGACCACGACGTGGCGGTGTCCGCATCGGAGGCCGGCCTGCAGTACGCGCTGGCGCGGCTGGACCTGGATGCGGCATTCCGGACCCGGGTCCAGAACAAGACGATCAACGCCGACGCACCGACGGACTACATCGTCGCCTGCCATGATCTGCCGAACATCACGGAGGATCAGATCCTCGGCAATCCACCCGTCTCCAACGCCAATCAGCTTCACGTGGCGATGAAGATGAATCAGGCGGGGGTGTACGTCGGCGGAAAGCACGTGGTGGTTCGGATCCGGTTCTTCCGGCCGGGGGTGGACGTTCCTCCGGTTCCCAACCGGCCCTATCGGATCTCCGCTACCACGGAGTTTGGAACGGGAGGGCCCTGACGATGAGCCGAAAGAGCGGTGCGACACTCCTGGAGATTATGATCGCCATGGTGATCATCGGGCTCATCGCCGGAGGGGTGATGAGCGCTTTTGTCTTCGGCCGGCGGGTGACGATCCGATCGAGCACGGAGCTGTCCGGATACACCCTGATCCGGGGCAGCGCGGAGCTGCTCCGCGGGGCGGGCCAGCAGGCCGTTCCTCCTGCGGGTGAGCTGACGCTGGCCACCGGCATCTACGTGGATCAGAACATGGCTTCTCCTCCCGCCGCCGGCGGGGTTGTCCCAACGCCTCTTCAGATTCTCAACCTTCCGGATGATTTCCGCACCCGCTTCCAGACCAATACGGACCGGACCCCCGCCCCCACCTTCGCGAACCACGGAGACGGCCGGGTGGTGGTGGTGGAGGAAGCGGTTGATCTGGACGGTGATGGCGGTGCGGGGATTGATTTCAACGGCGGCGGGGTTGATCTGCGCCGGGTCCGCGTGAAGGTGAGGTGGACCACGCCGACCTCGTGAACCGATGGAGCAGCAGAATGCTCTTATCCAGGAGGCTCCGGAACAAGTGGCAGAGCCCACCCAACAGACGGCGCGCCTGACCTTCAACAACCAGAACGTCGAGCTTCCCCTCGTCACCGGCACCGAGAAGGAGAAGGCCGTGGACGTGGGGCGTCTCCGCGAGAAGACGGGCCTGGTGACGCTGGATCCGGGCTACGGCAACACCGGTGCCTGCCTGAGCGCCATCACCTTCCTGGACGGGGAGCGGGGGGTCCTTCGGTACCGGGGGATTCCGATCGAGCAACTGGCGCAGGCCGCCACCTATCTGGAGACGGCGTACCTGCTGATCTACGGCTCCCTCCCCACGGCCAGCCAGCTTCAGCGCTTCCACGACGATGTGGCCGCCCGCTTCGATCTGCCCAGGGGGATGGAGCGCTTCTTCGACTGCTTCCCGGAAGCGGCGCATCCGATGGCGATCCTCTCCTCGATGGTACAGGCCCTTTCCGGCTATTACCCGGAGCTCACCCAGCCCAATCCCGCGCCGGAGCAGATCGAGAGGGTCGTTCAAACGCTGCTCGCTCAGGTGCCCACGATCGCCGCAGTCAACTTCCGCCGCGCGCAGGGGCAGCCGGCCGTTCCTCCCCGGAAAGAGCTTTCCTACGTCGCCAACCTCTTTACCATGATGTTCGGCCTTCCGCCAGGCCGGAGCCAGCCGGACGAGGTGGGCGTTCAGGCGCTGAGGCAGATCCTCATCCTGCACGCGGATCACGAGCAGAACTGCAGCACCTCCACCGTCCGGCTCGTGGGCTCCTCGCGGGCCAGCGCCTTCACCGCCGTCTCCGCGGGCCTCGGGGCTCTCTGGGGCCCGCTGCACGGAGGGGCCAACCAGGCGGTCATCGAGATGCTGGAGGGGATCCACAGGAGCGGCGTCAGTCTTGAGGGGGTTGTCGCCAAGGCGAAGGAGAAGAACTCCGGCTTCCGCCTGATGGGATTCGGCCACCGGGTGTACAAGAGCTTTGATCCCCGCTCGCGGATTCTCAAATCCGCCTGCGACCGGGTGCTGGCCCAGCTGGGGGTGCAGGATCCCCTCCTGGATCTGGCCAAGCGGCTGGAGGAGGTGGCCTTGAAGGACGAGTACTTCCTCTCCCGCAGGCTTTACCCGAACGTCGACTTCTACAGCGGGATCATCCTGCGCGCCCTGGGGATCCCCACACGACAGTTCACCGTCATCTTCGCCCTGGGACGGCTCGCCGGCTGGCTGGCGCATTGGCGGGAGATGCTCCTCTCGCCCGATTTCCGGATCGGCCGCCCTCGCCAGATCTACACCGGCCCCACCGAGCGCCCCTACGTCCCCCTCAGTCAGAGGGGATCCTAAGGTTCCCCTGGGGAGAACGGCCTCCGTGGGTAGTCCGAAGGTGGCCGTCATCGGGGCCGGGAACGTCGGGGCCACGTGCGCCCAGCGGATCCTGGAGCGGGATCTGGCCGACGTCGCGCTGGTGGACGTGGTGGAGGGCCTGGCCGAGGGCAAGGCCCTGGATCTGGCCCAGGCCGCCCCGCTGGAGGGGCACGATCGCAAGATCGTGGGATCCACCCGGTACGATCTGATCCGCGGGGCGCAGGTCGTGGTAGTGGCCGCCGGGATGGCGCGCAGGCCGGGGATGTCCCGCAGCGATCTTCTGGAGGCCAACGCGAAGATTGTCAGCTCCATCATCCCGCAGGTTGTCTCCCATTGCCCGAACGCAATCCTCCTCATGGTCACCAACCCGCTCGACGCGATGACGTACCTGGCTTGGAGGCTGACCGGCTGGCCAGAGGGCCGTGGTGCGGCTTCCTCTAGCCGCAGCCGCTGGCTGCCCAAGCGGGTGCTGGGGATGGCCGGCGTGCTGGATTCGGCCCGGCTGCGGACCTTCGTCGCCGAGCGCCTCGGCGTCCCGGTGAAGGAGGTCCAGGCCCTGATCCTCGGGGGACACGGCGACAGCATGGTCCCCTTGGCCGCCCATACCACGGTCTCCGGCAGGCCGATCACCGAGCTTCTGCCGGCCGAGGAGGTGGATCGGCTGATGCAGCGCGCACGCGATGGCGGGGCGGAGATCGTCAAGCTCCTTAAGGCCGGCAGCGCCTTTTACGCGCCGGCGAGTTCCGCCGCCGAGATGGTGCAATCGATCGTTCGTGATGAGAAGCGTCTTCTGGCGGCCTGCGTGCGTCTGTCCGGCCAGTACGGCCTGCGGGATCTCTTCTGCGGCGTCCCCATCCGGCTCGGGGCCGGAGGGGTCGAGGAGATCGTTGAGCTCTCATTGACGGACGAGGAGAAATCGGCGCTGGCCGCCTCGGCCCAGGGCGTCCGCCAGGAGATGCAAGCGGTGGATGCTTTTCTCAAGAGCCCCATTGCGCCTTCTCGAGTATCAGGCTAAAGGGCTGCTCTCCTCCTGGGGGATCCCCATCCCCCGGAGCGGCTTCCTTTCCCGTTCGTCGGAGCTGGGTTCCGCCCTGCGCAAGGCCGGCCGATTCCCCGTGGTTCTCAAGGCGCAGCTGTTTGCCGGCGGCCGCGGCAAGGCCGGCGGGATCGTCCGGGTCAGGAACCTTGCCGAGGCGCGGAAGACCGCGAAGGGTCTGCTCGGCAGGCGGCTGGTGACTGCGCAGACCGGTCCCGGCGGGGTTGCGGTGCGCGGCCTGCTGGCCGAGGAGGGGCTTGCCGTTGAGCAGGAATTCTATCTGAGCATCCTCATCGACCGCAGCCGGCAGGCCCCGGTGGTCGTCGCCGCCCGCGAGGGCGGGGTGGCGATCGAGGAGCTCGCCCGGGAGCATCCCGACGCGGTCCGCACCACCCCCTTCGATCCTTTCTTGGGTCTCCTCCCGCATCAGGCGCGCCGGATCGTCTCCTGGATGGGGATTCCGGCGGAGCGCCGGGAGGCGGCCGTCGAGCAGCTCCAGAGACTGGCGCGCGGATTCTTTGCTTCGGACGCCACACTCGTTGAAATCAATCCCTGGGCGTTGACCAAAGGGAAGGGGCTGGTCGCGCTGGACGCCAAGATCACGGTGGATGACAGCGCCCTCTTCCGGCATCCGGAGCTGGAGCGATTTCGCGGGGCGGACGCCGACACCGCCAGCGAGGGCCGGTCCCGCAAGATCGGGATCAGCTACGTGGGCCTGTCGGGGAACATCGGCTGCCTGGTGAACGGCGCCGGGCTCGCGATGGCCACGATGGATCTCATTAAGCTTCACGGCGGGGAGCCGGCGAACTTCCTGGACGTGGGCGGCGGAGCGGACGTGGAGCAGGTGCGGCGGGCCTTCGAGCTCATCGTGGCCGACCGGAATGTGCGGGCGATCCTCGTCAACATCTTCGGCGGCATCATGAAGTGCGACGTGGTTGCGGCGGGCATCCTCGAGGCCGCCCGGAAGGTGAAGATCCGCGTGCCCCTGGTGGTTCGTCTGGAGGGGACCAACGTCGAGGCGGGCCGGAAGCTGCTGGAGAAATCGAAGCTGGGGCTCTTGACCGCCGCGGGGATGGATGAGGCGGCGCGCAAGGTCGTGGAGGCCGCGGGGCGCTGATGTCATTGCGAGGCCGTAGGGCGCTGATGTCATTGCGAGGCCGTAGGCCGAAGCAATCTCGATGTCCATTTTAGTCGACAAGAATACCCGGGTCGTCGTGCAGGGGTTGACCGGAAAGGCCGGCTCCTTCCACGCGGGCGCCATGCGCTCCTACGGGACGCGGATCGTGGGCGGCGTCACCCCCGGCCGGGGGGGAACCCGGTGGGAGGAGCTGCCGGTCTTCGACTCGGTGGCGGAGGCGGTCTTGCAGACCGGCGCCACCGCCTCCTGCATCTTCGTCCCCGCCCCGTACGGGGCCGATGCCATCCTGGAAGCGGCTGACGCCGGCATCCGGCTGATCGTGGTGATCACCGAGGGGATCCCGGCTCAGGAGATGCTCCGCGTCAAGGCCTGGCTGAAAACCCAAACCCGGTACGACGTACCGGAGGCCGGTTCGGTACGTCGTACCGCGCCGGTTGTCATCGGGCCGAATGGGCCCGGGGTGATCACGCCGGGTCAGTGCAAGATCGGGATCATGCCCGGCTACATCCACAAGCCCGGGCCGGTCGGCGTCGTCTCCCGTTCCGGCACCCTGACCTACGAGGCGGTCTGGCAGCTCACGCAGCTGGGGTTGGGTCAGTCCACCTGCGTGGGGATTGGCGGCGATCCTCTGCCCGGCACCGGATTTGTGGAGATCCTGAAGGCCTTTGAGGAGGATCCGCAGACCAAGGCGGTGGTCTTGATCGGGGAGATCGGAGGATCGGCGGAGGAGGAGGCGGCGGAGTTCATCGGCAAGAGGATGGCCAAACCGGTGGTGGCCTTCGTGGCGGGGGCGACGGCCCCTCCGGAAAAACGGATGGGCCACGCGGGCGCGGTGATCTCCCAGGGCCAGGGCACGCATGCCTCCAAGGTGAAGGCGTTCTCGCAGGCGGGCGTGACCCTTGCCCGCAATCCTGCCGAGATCGGTCAGACGGCGCGCCGTCTGCTGGAGAAGGATCCGGCGCGGTTGAACATGCAAAGAACCTGAGGAG
>CAYFHV010000052.1:0-10185 GCA_964343105.1 uncultured Planctomycetia bacterium
CTGGCGCAGCATTACCAGGCCCTGGCAGATGAGGCCGCCCAGAGGAAGGTCAAGGTGGACGGCGACGAGTACCCCAACCTCACCCGCTTCCTGGGGGCCAGCCGCCTGGAGAGGCAGCTTGATTTCAAGACGGTGGAGACCGAGCGGACCCGTTTCCTCGAGTCCCTCACTCAGTCGCTGCCGAAGCCGGAGATGGACCGGCTCCTCAAGCAGAGCTTGGAGCTCAAGCAGGGTCTCATCACGCCGGCCTCCTTTTATGGGCATCTCCAATCCCACCTGCGCCCGGAGCAGCGGGCGGAGTACCCGGTCCTGACGCAGTACATCGAGTACCTCTCCCTGTTCGAGGGGATCGACCACGCCGCCCTCTTCACCGAGGTGGGGGTTTTAAGCGACCGTATTAAGGAAAGCTACTTCACCGGCAAGGAGCAGAAGAAGCTGGCACAGGTGGCCAAGGACGTCGGGGTCCTGGAGGATCTGCTGGAGCTCAAGCTCACCCCGGACAGCTACGACTACTACCGTACCCACAAGAAGGAGTTCAAGCCTGACCAGTGGGCCAGCGCCCTTCGCGAGCTGGGCTCGGCCCAGAAGCCGCCGAAGGCATTCCCGCTGGACCCCGGGCCGCTGAGCGCGGCGATCCCCTCCATGGCGAGCTTCTACGAGGTGGCGCGCGACCGCGACGTCGCCATGGTGGAGAACGCCGTCAAACAGATCAAGGAGTTCAACGTCCCCTTCGCCGTCCTCATCGCCGGCGGATTCCACACGCCGGTCTTCGAGCGGCTCTTCCGGGAGCAGAAGATCTCCTATGCGGTGGTCGCCCCCAAGGTGGGCAAGGTGACCGCCGCCGACACCGAGAAGTACCACCGGGTGCTCAAGGAGACCTACGTCCCCATGTCCGAGAAATACCGCGAGAAGCTGGGGATAACCCCGAAGGCCAACGTCAGCTCCGCGCCGGCCGCCGAAGGGGAGCAGACCCAGCAGGCCGCCTCCACCGAGATCCGGCCGGTCGCCGCCCCCGAGGCCAGCTCCGTCGCCCTGGCCGCGGAGGAAGACTGAGGATGCCCCGCGCAAAGAAACAGGAAGGGGCAACGGAGCGGCAACGCTTCGAGGTCTTGCTCGAGGAGATTCGGGGAGATGTCAAGCAGTTGAAAGACGGGCATGCCCACCTCGACCAGAGGATTGAGCAAGAAGTCGGGCAACTCCAGCACGAGATGCAGCAAGAGTTTGTCCTGGTCAAGCTGGCGATCAAGGAGAACACGCAGGCGATCAAGGGAATGCAGGTAGAATTGACGACCCTGACGCAGCACGTCGACGAGCACCTGAAGGCACACGCCACATAGGAGATTCGATCCCATGACGCGAGAGAGGCAGCGATTTATTCGACAATTCCTCGCCGGACTTACAATCCTTTCCTTCACCCTGACGCAGGCGGTGCCCGCCTGGGCCATGCGCCCGGAGGGGGGCGGCAGCCCGAAGGTGCAAGCTGGGTTGGAGGAGCTTCTCGGGACAACCGCTTCGGCCACTACCGCCACATCCGTTGCCCCTTCGCTATCTCAGATTTCTCTGAGGGGCATCGGCAGTGGAGCCGTCGCAGGGGTTTATCGGGCGTTGGCGCAGCTGCCCCCCGGCGAGCGGAACACCCGGGACATGCTCCTGGCCGCCGTTGACCTTTTGAAGGTGGGGGTTCCGCCGGAGAAAGCCAGCGTCATTCCGGGCCGCGAGGAGCTGGAGAGGCAACTGGATGAACTGGCTGCATGGGTGCCGTCTTACCGGTGTCCCACCTGCGGGGCCAAGGTGGCCCATGCCCTCCTTTCCGATCCATTCGTCAATCCGCAGCGCGCCCTTCCTGAAGAACTCCAAAGCCCAGATTTTCAGGAGACGGAGCTTCTCAACGCAGTCCTGCTGGCGATCGGCGTCGTCCAGCAGGGGCGGATCCTGACCCAGAGAGGGGCGGATGGCCATCTTTTGGTCAGCAACACCTTGGCCGATCTTCGCGACCTGCTGACGCTCACGACCGCCCGCCCGGATGTTGACCCGGCAAGCCGACACGATTGGACAGGTGTGCGGCTGACGCAGGCGCAGATGGAGCAGGCGTTGCGGGAGGGTCAGCTGGTGGTAGCGCATGTCGGCGGTAACCATTTCGTACAGGTCCTCGCCGTGTCGGATAGACGGGTCACGTACACTGATCCCCAGATCTCTGCCTCCACGGGCCAGCCGACCCCGGGGGTCGCCTCGCTTCCTCGGAACAAGTTCTTCGAATGGTGGAAGGGAAACGCGCGGACCGGGACAACAGGGGTGGTGCTGATCGGGGCCAGACCGGGGCAGGCGGTAGCCGGTGAGCCGCTCTCGGAGGCGGGGTTGGCCTCGGTGACCGGCTGCTGCGGGATCAACGCGGTCTTCGGCCACTTCCGGGGCGTCCGCAAGATCCTGGACGCGGTCTTGCGCCTGAAGTACCGGGCGCCCGACGACACCGGCCTTCTCGTCATCAAGGGGGATGGCCTGACGGTTCGGAAGGTCGAGGGTGCTCCGGACGAGCTGATCCTGAATGAGCGCGCGGGCATCATCCAAAATCCCCTTTTCCCCGAAGAGTTGGAGTTACCGGAGAATCCCGCGCGGAACCGGGAAGCGATCGTTCAGCACAAGCGGACCCGCCGGACCCGGCTGATTCAAGAGGGGCTCGCGGGATCACGGTGGGTCACTCCGGAGTACGATCCGGATCCGGGGCGGCAGTTCAACGACCTCTACGACCAGACCCTGGAGGCACTCTATTCGGGAGTCTACAACATCCAGTTGGGAGATGTGGGCGGGCTCTTCGCGGGCTGGGTCTACACCCTCGGGGGATCGGTGGACGAGTACCAGGCGCTCAACGGCCCCCTGCTCGATGTCCAGGACATGATCAGCCGATGGGACATCACACCGACATTCCTGAAGCTTTTCATCCGGCATCGTCTCATGCAGGAGCTGCCTGCGCCAGGAGACGCCACCCGGGATCAGGTCCTCGCCCGTTTCGATCAGCTTGCGGATCGGGCGTTGAAGAAGGCTCTGGATCCGCGCGAGAAGGCGGATTGGGAGCGGATCTGGAACCAATATCTGAGAGGCCGGGGCATGCGAATCCCACCCGACTTCAACAAGGACCCGGTTCGCCATGTGTTCCGGCTGCTGGATCAGTTGGTCGGTTCCCTGGGGTATATGCCGGAACAGGCGGCGCGGATCCGGGCGAACTTTGAGGCGCGGCGTCCGGCCTCCGTCGCGGCGGCTGGGTGGGAATGGATGACTTACTGGAGGGAGGAGTACCGGTACAACATGCCGGTCCACGCCTGGGCGTCCCTGGTGGACTGGCTGCAGGACTGGGCCTTGGAGCAGAAGTTGGTTCCCCGTTCCGTTCATGACCGGTGGATTGAGCGGCGGAACCAGGAGAAAGCAGAGTTTGGCTTCTCCCGCGGAACCGTGGATCGGTCCCTTCTGCTGATTCTCCCGGAGATCGTGGTCGGGCACGGCCGGTGGGCGATGACCGGCGACCCGAAGTGGTGGAACGGCCACCCGCATGTCACGCGCACGCGGGCGATCGTCCACAACGGGGCCGTAGAAGCCGACAAGAACGCGGAGCTGGGCCGGCAGGACCCCGTCAACTCCAGCAGGAATGGGGAGCACATCCGGCGTTACGAAGCCCTCATGCAGCAGGCGGCGGCGATCCGTGCCGCCGGCTTCGGCGACCCGGAAGCCGACGTTCGCGCGGCCAAGATCGAGCAGGATGCCCTGCTCAACTACGGAAACCTGGAAGTGGTGGAGGGGACGAACCAGGTGGTTAAGGCCGATACCCGGAGGATCGTTACCCACTGGCACATGATGCATGACGATTATCTCGCCGATCTCGCAGCCGGGCGGGTGCACACCGATGGAGACTCCAAGGGTCAAGTCAAGACGGACCAGCCGTGGCAGCTCCATCGGCCCGGCCAGACAACCCCAGACGGGTTCCCGGTCTTTGACCGGGCGGGGGCCTGGAACCAGGTGGTCAAGAATCTTCGGGAGCTCCAGGGCATTGATTCCCCAAATCCAGACGAGGTGGCTCACCGGGTGGCGATGATGGAGCTTGCCCCGGGATCCAGCCTTGCGACGGACGGCGTGAGTTTGGCCACCCCCCTCACGGAGTTTGTCACCAGCCACGACCGGCCGGTGGACATCGTGATCTACCAGAAGAGGGATGGGAACGGCCACCTTCTCTATGAGGATTACATGGTGACCTCGGACCAGGCGGCGGGGATCGGCCTTTTCCCCGCGAGTGAAGTGTTTGCGGCTGCGACCGTTCTGGGCAACTTGGAGGAGCAGGTTGTTCGGGAGGTCGACCGTCTGCTGGATCAAAGGCGCTACAACCGTATCCCGGAGGACCAGTTCGCCCGTGAGGTCCGGGGCGTGATCAACCACTGGCAGGCGGAGGTCAAACGGATCACGGAGGGCGAGGAGGTAAAACGGGCCACGCCGGATGGAGAGCCGAGCTGGTTCCAGGGCGGTTTTCGGGTCAAGGTGTACCACCTCAAGGGGGAGGAGAAGCACGCGGTGCTCACCCGCCGGCTGAACGAGCAGGGGGTTCCTGTGGTCGATGTCCGGATCAGCCATTTTAACGGGGAACCTCTGAACCAGCTGGTTGAGGCGGAGGAGAAGATGGGCAAGCCGGTGTGGGAGACGGTGAACCCATCGCTCGGCGACAAGGGCCGGTTCGCCAGCTTCATGGAAAAGCACATCGCGGAGATTCCGCTCATCCTTCTGAGACAGATCATGAGCTACACGCGCACGGAACCCGGCACAGACCGGCTGAGCGTGGATCTGGCAACACGCTTCACCGAGGGAGAGGATCTTGTTCTGGTGCAGAGAGAGGACGGGCTGGGGACCCGGTTGCCGGATGGGGCCAAGAAGCGGATCACGCAGCATGGCGTCAACGATGCCGTGATCCTTCGTCATTTCGGGGCCGGCCTGGAAGAGGGGGTTGCTCCGAAGAAGCCGGTCAGCCGAATCCCGGGCTTGAGGCGGATCTTTCTGAACGGCGTGGGCTCCTCCTGGCGGGATGCCCGGGTGGCGCAGGCCATCTTTCAGGACCTGTTGCCGGGGGTGGAGCTGCTGGTCTACGATCCGGTGGACATCTCCAACCGCGGGATTCCCCTGGACCCTCGTCACGATCTGATGGTGGGCTTAAGCTGGTCCGGAACCACCGACTCGACGGTCCGGCTGTTCAACCGGCTCGAGTCGGATGGCTTCGTCACGATCAGCGTCACGGGAAAGCCGAACTCCGACATGGGGCGGATCAGCGCGCTTTCCGGGGGGACGATCAACGTTCTGTCGGGGGACGAATCCACCGTTGCCACCACGAAGGGGTTTGAGTCGATCCTCTTTTCTCTGTCTCTGTTGGCGGTCCACCTGAGTCAGCTGGCGGGCGATCCTTCCCTGGAGGAAAGACGGGCCGGCTACATTGCGGACCTGCGGAGGGTGGCGGATCTGGCCTACGTGATCCTCAACGAGGGGAAGAAACCGGCTGCGGATCGGGTGCTGGAGCTGGACGCCCAGCCGGACGAGCCGCCTTCCCAGGTGATGCGGCTTGGCCAGCGGTATCGCGAGCGGCACAAGCTGCTCTGGGTGGGCAGCCGGAACATGCCGATCCATACGGAAGGAGAGCTGAAGGGCGAGGAGATTGTCTCCTCCAAGGATCCGAACAAGGCCTCCATGGTCGGCATCGCCGCGGACATTGAGGACTCGAGCTGGCAGGCCACCGTCAGTCACAACTACGATCCCCTGGCGCGTGAAGAGGACAAGGTTGTCCTGGGCTTCGACATGACGGATCCGGACCGATTCGATGCCTTCATGGAGGAGATCCGGGAGCTGGCAGCCGCGGGGGCCGATTTCTACGTCATGACCTACGACAGCCAGGCGAACCCTTACGCCGAGGAGCTGGAAGCGATCGCAGCGCAGAGCGGCGGCCGAATCGAGATCATCACCGTCCCCTCGGTGCATCCCAACCTTCAGGGACTGGTCAATGCCATCTACTACTTCCGGTTTTCGGCCGCCCTTGCGAAGACGCGGGGCTTGACACCGGAGGAGATGGACAATTCCCGCAACCTGGCGAAATCGGTCACGGTGAGCTACGCTGCCCGCCTGGCGGAGCTGCTGCGGGCCACGAAGTCCAAGGTGGTCACGATCGTCCAGCAGGCGACCCGGTGGGTCGCCGAGGCCGTCCAGGCGATCGGGAGGCAGGTGCGGGCCATGTCGGGGACGGTCTGGGGGGGCATGAAGGATGCGCGGATGCGGGCGATCCAGCGCCTCCCCTTTGTGCTGGAGCGGGCGTACAACAGCTTCTTTGCTGAAGGGTCATGGCTGACCTCTGGTGAGCAGATCAGGCGGCTGGAGGAGCGCTTCGGGAGGCAGGGACAGGGGATTCGTCAGATCGCGATCGTGACGGATGAGGAGGCGGCGGAGTACGCGGCCGAGGCCAGCATCGATCCCCTGGGGGCGAGGGAGGTCGTCTATCCGGCCACCAAGGATGGCAAGGTGGACAAGAAGATTTACGATGAAGGGGTTCGGGTCCCGATCAAAGGGGTCTACTACATCCTCACCTTCGACCGCTCCAGCAACACCTACCGGCTGCGGTTTGATCCCGATTTTCAGCACAACAAAGGTCTGCCCCCGCCGGCCAATCCCGATTTCAAGGTGAACCAGGGCGTGAAGGAGGTGACCGTCAACGGATTCTGGTACGAGGTGCTCCCAACCTCCTTCATGTGGGAGAAGAAGGAGCCGGAGAAGCTGGCGTTCGGCCTGACGCTCCGCGCGGTTGAGCCGGAGCTGCTGGGGGTGGAATCGGTGAAGGTCTTCCGGGTTTCGGATCGGGCGCTCCTCCGGGAGATGGACCGTCAGGACACCCTCTTCGTCCTCGTGTCCCGCTCCAACAACTTCCACCAGCAGAACCATCGGATCCCGCCGATTGAAGGAGGGCCCAAGGATGAGAGGGGACCGGCGGAGCTGGCGATGCCGGGGCTTCGCCGGCGGCCGGAAGCGGCCATGACAGAGCTGGCCAGGACGCTGACGGAAAAGGGAGGGCGGTTTGTGACGGTTTCCGATCCCGGATCGGCGGTCAGCCCGCTCGGGGCAGCGGCGCTGGGAAATGTGCAGCTTCCGCAGGATCTGGATGACACCTCCCTGTACTCCGTCACCTACATGGGGTTGCTGTCCATCGGGGTGAAGCTGGGGCAGCTGCGGGAGGTCCGGCAGGCGGACACGTACCGACAGGCCCTCTCCACCGTCCCGGGGCTCGTGGCGGAGGTGCTCCGGTCTCCTTCCCTGCGGACCAAGCTCCGCGATTTCGTCCGGACGTTCGGCAATTACAAGAAGATCCACATTGCCGGCGGGGGGCAGGCCCTGGCAGACGCCAAGGAGTACGCGCGCGCCCTGAGGAGCCTGGGGATATTCGCCGAGGCGCAGCCGAACGATTCCTTGTGGCACGGGCCGCTGGCGGCGACGGATCCCAGCCGGGAGAAATATGCCGACCCGGATGCGCGCACGGGGATCAACCCGAACTTCAACCCCCGCAACGACACCCTGACCGTCATCCTGATGACCGACCGGAGATTCTTTGACACTGCCCTGGGAGGAGACGCCCAGGTCATCGACTCCCGGAACGGCCGGTACGCCGTCGTCACCAAGAAGTCGGATGCCGCATTGAACTCGGTGACGAGCGTCGGGGCCGCCGAGATCTTCGGGCTGGCCGATTTTCCCGATGAGCTGGGCAACTTCGCCAACGCTGTGGCGGCGCAGTACCTGGCAGCGGAGTTCGGACGGTCACATGCTCTCGCCCTTGGCCGGCCGATCCTGCCGCCTGTGGGCGGAGTCCGCCCGCTGCCGGTCCCTGACGATTTCGCGCCGCGGATCCGCAGGGAGATTCAAGCCACCCTGGGTGAAACGGGGCTGCGGAACCTCTTCGGCCTTGCGGAGTCCAGCCGGGCTGCCGGGGCTGCGCAGGTGAGGATTGAGCCCAGCCGCGTGCGGCCTTCCTCCGAATCCATGATCCTGGTGGCGGTGCCGGACCGAAGGGGCCTCATCCGAGCGATCGGGGGCGCCCTCTCGGGCGCAGGCGTCAGCGCCGATTCAATCAGCAGCGACAACTTTCCTACAGAGGTTCCGCCCGGGGAGACCCGGATTGCGCTCTTTGCCTTGTCGGTCAGCCAGCCGGCCGATTCTCTCAGAACCACAGGGGTGGAGCGGGTGATTCTGGAGGGGCTGTCGGTGGCCCCCCCCGCAGAACCGCTCGGACCGATGGAAGAGGCGAGGGAGCGCCTGGCGGACTCGGTGGATCGGCAGTTCGTCGCTGACGGCGAGATCCATTTTGAGTCGGAGTACGTTTCCTCGGTGAATCGGACGGTTCTGGTGATTGGCGGGCCACGCGGATATCCGGGCATCGCAGATGCCGTGACCGGGGCGCTGGCATCCGCCGGGATCTCCATCAGCGACGACTACGGTGCGCTGCCGGATCACGGAGACGTATCGTATTTCGTTGTCGACAGGCAGGTGCCGGATGAGGCGATCAGCGCGATCCGAGAGAATGCCGACGCGATCGTGTCGCCGCCATTCGCCACGGAAACCAGGCGGCAGATCGTGAAGGTTACCCCGGAAGAGATGCGGGATCTGTACGTTGACTACCGAGCGGCTCGGGATAGACGGGTCTCGATCGTCAGTGTTGCCTCGGAGATCTACAGCGGGGGGGAGAGGTCGGACGTCTCCTTTGCAATTCGGGATTTTCCGGCCGATGACGCCAGCCGGCAAACCCTGGATCAGGCCGTGAAGAAGCTAGCCCGCGAGGAGGAAGTCGGACTCATTGGAGAAACAGAGGTTGTCCGCTGGAAGAGTGTGACCCTGTTTCGATACACCGCGTCCCAGCCGGCGCAAGAGGGCTCGGTGCGGGAGCTCACTGAGCGAATTGAGCAAGAAGTCCTTTCGGGGTATCGGCCCGCCACGGGGATGGAGGAGCTGGTGGAAGGGACCGATTTCGAGGCGGTGGGTGTCAACGGGATCCGGATGCTGCGGCCGGTCACGGTGAGCGGCCCGGTCCGGGCGACCGGAAAGTTTGGGACCATCGCGCTGGATCCCACGAAGAACGGGACGGTTCCAGGCGGCGCGATCACCCTGGCGCCGGGGGCATGGCTTCTGGATGGGACCCGGGTGGAGGGCTCCGTCGTGGTGGCTCCGGGCGCCCGCGTGGGCAACTATCTGGGCGGCCTGTTGGAGAGACCGCTTCTCGTCGGGAGTATGGCCACGGTTCACGGAGAGGGAGTCAACGTGGCGGAGAGCGTGGTCGGCCCGGGAGTCGTGATCAATGGCGCCAAGGTTCGGGATGCCACCGTGGTGCCGTTCCGGCAAGGCGACAGGGTGATCCCTGCTCGCGTGGGACTCGGCTCCAAGCTGGGGCTTGCAGATGAGCCCGGAAAGGTGGAGCCCGGCGTCACGGTGTTCGGCGGCGCGGTGGGGACCGATGTGAAGTTCCGGAGGAATTCCCTCATTGGGCCGTCTGTCGCAGTGAACCAGGGCTCGGAGCACAAGGCGATCCTCTTCTGGGGGGCCTCCAAGGAGGCCGGCGTGGAATTCCCTCATGAGGGATACATGGGCTCTTTCGGGGCAACCCCGATTGTGGTGAGTGCCGAGCCGTTCACACCGGAGTATTACGATGAGTTTCGTAAGATCCTGCGATTTGTGATCCTGGGGACCCCGGTTTCAGACGAGGCGCCGGAGAAGGAGGAGAAGGGGGTCATCTCCGGCACGGGACTTTTGCGCGATATCACGATGGCGCTGGATGACACCCAGAGAACGTTCCAGGCCCAGCGGATCAATTTCGGAAAGGGGACCAGCACCAGCGACTACAACCCGTTGACGGGGGCGAAATCAGGCGGGTGGGCCATGGCTGGGGTAGCCACCGGAGTCATGTCGGTACCGAAGGCGCCTGACATCTTGCAGGAGAGCGTCCTGGTGGCCAACCTCTCGCAAGCGGATGGGGTGGTTGAGCCGGGCACGCTGGTGATCAGCCTTGGGGATGCTCTGGCCGAGATGGTGGCCAAGGGAACATTGGAGTTTCCCGGCTATCGCGCTCCTGGCAAAGGATTTGTCCTGGGCAGCGGCCTGCCGGAGGAAGTTCAGGCCCAGATGGATTACTTCCAGCGC
>CAYFHV010000053.1:0-10112 GCA_964343105.1 uncultured Planctomycetia bacterium
AGCTCCAGCCGGTCGGTATGCTCCCGCTTGTTCCGGGTGGTGTCGTAGTTCCGCCGGTGGCACTTCTCGCAGGCCAACGTGATCAGCTCACGCACAACAAGGACTCAGCTTCGCTGGGTAGAAAAAATCGGCGCCGGGTGTTACGCCAGGATCTCCGTGACCACCCCTGCGCCGACCGTCTTGCCTCCCTCCCGGATCGCGAACCGCAGCCCCTTGTCCATGGCGATCGGGCTGATGAGCTCCACATCAACGTTCGCGTTGTCGCCCGGCATGATCATCTCCGTTCCCTTCTGCAGGGTCGACACGCCGGTCACATCCGTCGTCCGGAAGTAGAACTGAGGCCGGTAGCCGGTGAAGAACGGCGTGTGCCGCCCCCCTTCCTCCTTGGTCAGGGCGTACACCTCCGCCTTGAACTTCGTGTGAGGCGTGATGGTACCCGGCTTGGCCAGAACCATTCCCCGCTCGAGGTTCTTCTTGTCCATCCCGCGCAGCAGGACACCCAGGTTGTCCCCCGCCAGCCCCTCGTCCAGCGTCTTCCGGAACATCTCCACGCCGGTGACCACCGACTTCGTGATCTGCGGCCTCAAGCCGACCACATCCACCTCGTCGTTCATCTTGACGACTCCCCGGTCCACCCTTCCCGTCGCCACGGTCCCGCGCCCGGTGATGGAGAAGACGTCCTCCACCGCCATGAGGAACGGCTTGTCAGTCTCTCTCTTGGGGGTGGGGATGAACTCGTCCACCGCCTTGAGCAGCTCGAGGATCGACTTCTCGCCTTCGGCGTCCCCGTTCATCGCCTTCAGGGCGCTTCCCTTGATGATCGGGGTCTTGTCTCCGGGGAAGTTGTACTTGGTGAGGAGCTCCCGAACCTCCAGCTCCACCAGGTCCAGGAGCTCCTTGTCCTCCACCAGGTCGCACTTGTTCAGATAGACGACGATCGCCGGAACGTTCACCTGCCGCGCCAGCAGGATGTGTTCCCTCGTCTGCGGCATCGGCCCGTCGGGGGCACTCACCACGAGGATCGCCCCGTCCATCTGCGCCGCCCCGGTGATCATGTTCTTGATGTAGTCCGCGTGACCCGGGCAGTCCACATGCGCGTAATGCCGCGCATCGGATTCGTACTCCACGTGCGAGATGCTCACGGTAAGGATCTTCGTCTCACCGCGCACCACCCCGCCCTTGGCGATCTCCGCGTAGCTCTTCTCGGTGGCCTGGCCCTTCTTCGCGAGGACCTTCGTGATCGCGGCAGTCAGCGTCGTCTTGCCGTGATCGACGTGGCCGATCGTTCCGATGTTGACGTGCGTCTTCTTCCGCTCAAATTTCTCCTTGGCCATGGTTTAGCCTCCTCTTCTCGGGTTGGCCGGAAAAAGCAAATAACGCCCCTTTTCCCAGCTGGAGACGGGAATTGAACCCGTGACCCCGTCCTTACCAAGGACGTGCTCTACCGACTGAGCTACTCCAGCGGAGTCATTTCCCCGCGAAACGCCGGGGAATGGGGGTTCTTGTATTGCAAAACCAATTATTATAGGGCGATGCGAGAAAATGTCAAGCAGATTTCAGCGAAATTTCCGGAAGATTGCCGGAGGATGAGCGGGCGACGGGAATCGAACCCGTGTACTCGGCTTGGAAGGCCGAAGCTCTTCCACTGAGCTACGCCCGCAAAAGTTGTCGGCCAGGGCCAAGACTCGCGCCTAGAAAATCCTGCTTTTCAGGGCTTTCTGCATCAACCTCCGCGCATGTCTACGCCGCAATTGCATCGTAGTCTGTGAGCCGTACCGCCAGTGCTCCTCTCCCGCACCGCGATTCTTGACGTAATAACAGAACCGCACGAACTCCTCGCCATCAGCCCATTGGATAAGCTGGATGAGCCTCCGATAGTCCCCCTCCTGTGGGTGCGTCTCATCCACATAGACCTCGGCCACCACTTTACCCTTTCTGAGTCGCCCACTTCCCCGACGGCGGTAAGAGGTTGGTCTCGGAAGCGGCTCTATACCCATACATCAGATCTCCAAGATGGTGGGCGGAGAAGGATTCGAACCTCCGTAGCCCGTGGGCAACGCGTTTACAGCGCGTCCCGATTGACCACTCCGGCATCCGCCCATGAAAGAAGGAATGCGTCGGCTTCGTGCCGAGCCGAATCCAGGATGCGGTGATGCAGACGCTTATCATTGTATCGAACATGAAACACGCCGTAGGGAAAAACGTTCTGATGATTTCGATTGGGTCGAAATCTGCTGACATAGGGTTTCTGGAACTGGCCTTCAGGGATCCGGGTCAATTTACTCCAGTAGCGCCGGATTTCAACCGCATCCTGACCTTCGTAGATGAAGATATAGCCGCGCAGCCGCGACTCGGCCACACCGCAGATCTGCCTCAAGAAACCCAGGAATACAAGAATCAGCTTAGGGTCCGTGTTGGACAGGTCAACACTATCTCCCTGTTTAGCCCCCTCGGCCCAGTAAAGCATCAGTCCGGCGGTCTGAAGACGTTTCTGTTCCGGCGCCAGCTTCTCCTTCCATTGAAACTGCGGCTTATCCTTATAGGTCAGGTAATTGACCTCACTCCCTGAACGCCGGGGAATCCCGCGCTGGCGCATCAACTCATAAAGGTGTTGCGGACCTACCCGGAAAGTCTTCGCGATCTCCGGCACGGAACGCCGCCGCTCCCAATACCATTTCCCAAGCCGCTCGGGGGAGATGCAGTCCCGCACGAGCCCATCGCAAACCGATTCCTTACCTAACCCCTCCATTAGATACTTCTCTCTCAGCTGGAGCCCCCAGTCCCGATATCTTAAAGCTGGCGGAGGGACTTGAACCCCCAGCGGCCTCTTTACAAAAGAGGTGCTCTGCCATTGAGCTACGCCAGCAGACATAAGTCTATGTTACCTCAAAGAGCGTTTGAATGCAGCCGGCAAATACGATAGCACATCGCCGGCCGTGAGGCTCACCTGCCCCACCCGACGGGCAGCCAGGTCGCCGGCGAGGCCGTGCACGTAAGCGCCGGCCTTGGCCGCGGCAAACGGATCCATCCCCTGCCCGATCAGCGCGGCGATGACACCGGTCAGCACATCGCCCGTGCCCGCCGTCGCCATTCCGGGATTTCCCGTCCTGTTGACCGCGGTCCGGCCCGACGGCGAGGCGATCACCGTACGATGCCCCTTGAGCACGACCACTGCGCCAAGCCGTTTGGCTGTCCGCGCTGCGATCCCTCTGCGGTCCGACTGCACCTTTCGCACGGTGGTGCCGAGGAGCCGGGCCATCTCGCCGGGATGAGGTGTGATGACCACCGTTCCCGCTCCGCTTCCGCGCCGGATCCTTCGCCCTCCCTCAAACGCCGCCAGGGCGTCCGCATCCACCACCATCGGCTGCCTGCATCCGGCGATCAGACGCCGCGCCAGGGAAACCGCAGCAGGCCGCCGGGAGAGCCCAGGCCCCACCGCCACCACATCCGCCTTCCTTAATAGGACGCTGCCTCCGCCAAAAGGGACCCTCCCCACCGCCCCGGAGAAGGGATGGACCATGATCTCCGCCGGCGCCTTGCGGGCGACCACCGGGTAAACCTCCCGAGGCACCGCCAGCGAAACCAGGCCCGCCCCGGCTCGAAGGGCAGCAGCGGCGGCCAGGATGGGCGCGCCGACAAATCCAACCGACCCGCCCACCACCAGAACGTGCCCGTAGTCTCCTTTGTGCGTGTCGGGTTTTCGCTGTTTCATCGGGTGCAGACGACCGCTGTGGCCACCGCGTAGCGGGCGGTGTGGGTGAGCGAAAGATGCACCTTGAGCTTCCTCCAGCGCCGCATGGATCCGCGAAAGAGAACCCCCGGCTGGCCGGCGGGGCCACGGGTCACCTCCAGATCTTTCCATTCCAGCGCGAGGCCCTTGGGCGCTCCCAGCGCCTTGACCACCGCCTCCTTGGCCGCGAATCGGGCCGCCAGGTGCTGGATGCGGCTCTTACGCGTTTGGGCGTACGCAAGCTCGGACGGGGTGAACACCCGCCCGAGCAGGCGGTTGCCCCATCGGCTCACCGACCTCCGAAAACGGGCAACCTCCACCAAGTCAACGCCGGTCCCGATCACGCGCATCCCTTGCCCCCCCGGTGGCCACGACGCACCAGGTTTACCATTTCCCGGACGGCCTGGTAAAGTCCGACGTCCAGCGCCCGTGCCACAATGGAGAATCCGATGTTCAGCTCCTCGACGCACGGGATCCTCGCCACCGGCCGGACATTCTCGTAGTCCAGCCCGTGGCCCGCGGCCACCTTCAAGCCAGCGGAATGCGCCTCTGCGGTGGCGAGCCGAAGCTTCCTCAATTGGACCCGCCGCTGCGCCGCAGTTGCGGCCTCTGCGTACCGGCCGGTGGCGAGCTCAATCATCGGCACCTCCATCCGAACAGCCCTCTCGATCTGCTTGGGATCCGGATCAATGAAGAGGGAGACGCGGATCCCCGCATCCTGAAGCCGGCGCACGGCCCGGCGCACCCTGGCCCCGCTCCTCGCAAGATCCAGGCCGCCTTCGGTGGTCAGCTCCTGCCGGCGCTCCGGGACAAGGGTGGCCTGGTCAGGCCGAACGCGGCAGGCGATCCCAACAATCTCCGGATGCGCCCCCATCTCCAGATTCAGCTCAATCCCCAGGGTCCGCTTCAGGGCCGGCAAATCCCTGTCCTGGATGTGGCGCCGGTCCTCCCGCAGATGGCAGACGATGGAATCGCAGCCCGCCCGCTCGGCCGCCCGCGCCGCCTCCACGGGATCCGGGAAACGGCCCCGGCGGGCCTGCCGGAGCGTGGCAACGTGATCCACATTGACTCCCAGCCGCGGCATCGGAAGCTTCAGGAAGAGGCTGCAATGGCCGCAGCCAGATCCGCCGCCTGCCGCATGGCCGCAACATCGTGGACCCGAATCACGTCCGCTCCGCCCGCCACCGCGAGGGCCACCGCCGCGGCGGTGCCGAAGAGGCGTTCCTCCACCGGCACTCCCAGCACGTGACCGATGAACGACTTCCGTGAGGGGCCAACCACTACAGGGAATCCAATCCGCTTGAAGGCCTTGAGCCGGTTCAGCAGGAGGAGGTTGGCTTCCGGTCGCTTGGAGAAGCCGATCCCCGGATCGAGCAGGATCTGATGCTTGCGGATCCCGGCCCGCAGCGCCCTGGCGACCGAACGCTTCAGCTCCGCCACGATCTCCGGGATGAGCCGCCGATAAATGGCCTGCCGCTGCATGGTCCGGGGTGTTCCCCGCATGTGCATGAGCACCACGGGAACGCCGGCCGATGCCACGACACCCGCCATCCCCGGATCCCGCAGGGCCGTCACATCGTTCACCATGCTTGCCCCCGCGCGGATCGCCTCCCGCGCGACGACCGCCTTGCGGGTATCCACCGAGATCGGCATCTGGAGCCGTCCCGCCAGCCGCTCAATGACCGGAAGGATCCTCTTCAGCTCCTCCGCAGCAGAGACCGGTCTGGCGCCCGGCCGGGTGGATTCTCCGCCCACATCCACCAGATCGGCGCCCTCCTCCTGCATGCGCAGCGCACGCGCGGCCGCGCGCCTCGGGTTCAGAAAATGGCCGCCGTCGCTGAACGAATCGGGCGTCACGTTGAGGATCCCCATGATGAGCGGGCGCTCACCCAGGGGAAGACAGAATCGGCCGCAGAGAAGCTGCTTCATCTGGAAAGGGGAATGCCTCAGGCTGTCGCAGGGGACTCGGAGGAGCCGGCCTCGCCGGAGTCGGAGGCCTCGGGCGCCTGCTCGGCCAGCACGATCCGCTTGGCCTCATCGCCGTCCAGGACCTCCTTCTCGAGCAGGGCCGCGGAGAGGCGGTTGAGCCGGTCGCGGTGCTGGGTGAGGATCTCCCGGGCCCGGTCATGGGATTCCTGGATGATGCGCCGGACCTCCTGATCGATGAGCACCGCCGTCTGATCCGAGTAGTTCCGCTCCTCCACAATGTCCCGGCCCAGAAAGACCATGCCCTCGTGCCGGCCGTAGGTGAGCGCCCCCAGCTGGTCGCTCATCCCGTACTCGCAGACCATTTTGCGCGCGATCTCCGTGGCCATCTCCAGATCGTTCTGCGCCCCGGTCGTCACCTCGCCGAAGGTCAGCTCCTCCGCGCTCCGCCCGCCGAGCAGAACCGCCAGCTTCCCCAGCAGCTCCCTCCGGGTCATGATGTAGCGGTCCTCCAGCGGCATCTGCAGGGTGTAGCCGAGCGCGGCGTGCCCGCGCGGGATGATCGACACCTTGTGCAGCGGATCGGCGCCGGGCACCATCATGGAAACCAGCGCATGACCCGCCTCATGACAGGCCACGATCTTCTTTTCGTAGGGAGAGATCACCCGGGATTTCCTCTCGGGGCCGGCCATGACCCGCTCAATCGCCGCCTCCATCTCCTCCATGCCGACCTGCTCCTTGTTCCGCCGGGCGGCCAGAAGCGCCGCCTCGTTGCAGAGGTTGGCCAGATCCGCGCCGGAGAATCCCGGCGTCTGCCGGGCGATCGCCTTCAGCTCCACTTCCTTGCCAAGCTTCACATTCCGGACATGGACGCGGAGGATCTCCTCGCGCCCCCGAAGGTCCGGCCGGTCCACCACAATCTGGCGATCGAACCTCCCCGGCCGCAGAAGCGCCGGGTCCAGCACGTCGGGCCGGTTGGTATTGTGGAGCAGGATGGGATTGACCCCTCCGAAGAAGGCCTCGTTGTCACAGCCGCACAGATCGTACACGTAACCTTCGAAGGGCTCGCGGACAACCTCCAGAACCTTGGCCCTCCGGGTGAAAGAGGGTAAACCGCTCCAGGGCCAATTCCGTTTCCCGATCTCCAGGAGATAGGCCTGGGTGGGCGCAAGCGTCCTTCCTCTCAAGGTCCTGGATGGAACAAGGATCTCGCGCAGCGTGCTCTTGACCCCATGCATGCGGCAGAGCCAGTTCAACTCCGTGGCCAGCGAGGGGTTCACGGTGCACGCGATGTGCCTGCCCTGCTTGTCACGATAGCCATCCCCCTCCATGTATCCCTTCAGGAAGCTCAAGAACACTTCCCGCGGTGCGCTATAGAGGAAGGAGGGAAGATGCTTGCCCCGGGCGCCGATTCCAATCTGTTGAATCAGGAACTGCGTCAAATGCCGGTTCTTAAAGCTCACGCAGGTTTCGCTGGGTTCCGGATGACTGACATAAGGAGAGTTCACGTGAAAGAGTGACCACATCAATTGCTTCACCTCTTCAGCCAAGCCCTCCTCCTTGCGGTTGAAGCTGAAGGTGAGCCGATGCCGGGTGGGCTCCAGCGAGCCCTCCGCAATGAGCAGGCCGAAGAAGCGCCCCAGCTCAGCGCCAACCTGGATGGTGGGTGGGACCGGATGCCTGTAGTCCTGCCGCCCCAGCCGGCGGGGCCGCTTGATACCCCGCTGCCAACCCGAGATTGTGGTTTGCGAAACCCCCAGCGTCTGGGCGATGGCGGACTGAGATAGAATCCCTCGTTGCCGCAGCGCATAGGCATAGTCTTCCTGCCAGCGGCTGAACTCCGGGATGACCGCCAGTTCCTGGTGCTCTTTTCTGTTCGTATCTACCCACGCGCGCAGTTCCCGACGCGCCGTCGTCCGATTCACCTTGTAGGGCAGATCGACCAGCACGTCCCCGGCCTTCAGCTGATCCACCCGAACCGCCCGGATCCCTCCGTGGTAACTGACAAAAACCGAATGAGATCCCGTGGCTCGGATTTCTCCCCCTCGGTAGCGGATTCGGTAGACATGGTCCACCTGGTGCCGGTAAACCGCCCGCACCGGCTGAAACGCAGCTGCCTCGAACTTGTTGCCAAAGACAAGACGCCCGCTCTTGCGTTTATACCCCAGGGTGCGGAGGCCGGAAACGGGCTTTTCAATGTCGCTTTCACCCGCAGCATAAAAACGATCCACGAATTCTCCGATGGGGAGCGTCTTCCGGATTCCATTCTCCTCAATGAGGATGGGGGTGTCTCCTGTCACACTCGCGGCGACGAGGATCACTCCCTCCTGGGTGTTGAAGCCGTCCATCTCGACGAGCAGGGCATTCAGCGTCTGCTCCCGCTCGTCGTGTCCCCCGCCGATCCCGGCGAAGCGCTGCCGGCCGACCGCGTCAATCTCATCGATGAAGATGATGCATCCTCGCCCAGAGACCTTGGCCGACTTCTTCGCCTGGTCGAAGAGATCCCGCACGCGGCTCGCCCCAACGCCCACGAACATCTCCACAAAGTCCGATCCGCTGATCGAAAAGAACGGGACGCCCGCCTCGCCCGCGACCGCCTTGGCAAGCATCGTCTTGCCGCAGCCCGGGGGCCCCAGCAAGAGCACCCCCTTGGGGATCTTCCCTCCGAGCCGCTGGAACTTCTTCGGATCCTTCAGGAACTCGATCACCTCCCGAAGCTCCTCCTTCGCCTCATCCACCCCCGCCACATCTTCGAAGGTAATGCGATGGTCGTCCTCCGGCGAGGTCTGCCGGGCCCGGCTCTTCCCAAAGGAGAGGATCCTTCCCCCTCCCTGGGTCGCCCCCCGATAGAGGAGGATCCAGAAGGCGGCCAGCAGAAGGAGCGGCCCCGCGAGGTTCACAAAGAAGCTGAGCCAGAAGGTCTTCGGGGGCTCCAGGCGGAAGTCCGGCACCCGTTCCCTCAGAAGCTTGATGAGCTCCGGATCGTCCGGCGGGATGTTCACCACAAACCGCTTGCCGTCGTCGGTCTCCCCCCGGACGATGTTGTCCGTCCGGATCGCGCGGCGGATACGGACCGGCGAATCGGGACCCGCCAGCCACTGGTAGAGCTGGCTGTAGGAGATCTCCTGCGGAAGCCCCTCCGTGGAGAGGGGACTCAGCCGCTGCATATAGAGGAAGAAAGAGATCCCCAGGATCATCCAGATGGTTAGGCGCAGCCACCGATTCTCGGGCGGCTTGGCCCCCTGACCCGGCATGGGTGAAGGACCTCTCTTCGTCGTATGACCCTGCGTCGTCGCCATTCCTACGGATTCCTCTGAGTTAAGTGTACCAGATTCTTACGGGGCCGACAATCGGCGGAAAGGAGCAGCTCCGCCCCGTCGCGGCCTTCCGCCCGGAAGCGATGCGGCAGATCCATGGCGGCCCGACCTTCCCCGACGGCCAGCCGCTCCAGCGCCAGCCAGTGACGCCGCCCGAAGCCGGAGTGATCCCCCTGGATCTGCTCAACGGCCCGCCGGAGGATTCCACGCCTCAGGCCTGCGGGGAGTCTTCTCAGCCGGTTCCGGTCGAGGCGCAGCCCCCGTCGGCCCGCCCGCGCCACCTCCCGGAAGCGGCGCCGCAGCTCCTTATCGGACCAATCGAGGTCCACCCGGACGCTCTCCGCTAAACCGGCCAGATGCCTGCGGATCTGCGGGCTGTACTCTCTTTCCAGCAAGGGCAGAAGCTTCCTCCGAATTCGATTTCGCAGGTAGGCCCCAGACCGGTTGGTCTCGTCCAAGAGCGGCTTGACACCCAGGGACCGCAGGTACCCCTGCACATCCGAGCGAGAGCTCTCCAGCAGCGGCCGGACCAGGGTGATCCCGTCGCATCGGCGGGTGGGTGGAATCCCGGCAAGCCCCACCGTTCCTGTGCCCCGAAGAATCCACATGAGAACCGTTTCGGCCTGATCGTCCCGGGTATGGCCCACGGCAATCCGGCTGCAGCGCCTGCGCCTCGCCAGCGCAACCAGGGCGCGATACCGGGCCTGGCGCAGGACCGCCTCCAGGGACTCCCCTCCCCCGCGCCTCGCCTTCACCCGAACGAGATCCACCGGGACAGCCCACATCCTTCCCAGCTCCTTCACCCACCGCGCCTCCCGCCGCGCACCGGCCGGACGCAGCCCATGGTCCACGTAGACAGCCCGCAGCCGGAGCCGGAACTCCGGACGCAGTGCGACCAATGCCGAAAGGAGTGCCACTGAATCCGGACCGCCTGAAACGGCGACCAGGACGCCTGCCCCACGTGGGAGCATGCGGTGCGTGGAGATTGTTTCTCGGACGGTGTCGAGGATCATAAGGAAATGTCCCGTTTCACGGGATTTTCCTGGAACTGTGCGCTATTCGCGCACAAAAACCGAGAGGAAATGGCGGCGAGTGGATTTGAACCACTGACCAAGGGCTTATGAGTCCCCTGCTCTACC
>CAYFHV010000054.1:0-10004 GCA_964343105.1 uncultured Planctomycetia bacterium
CCCCCGCCGCTCCGCGTCATCCACCATGGCAAATGCGATCCGATCCTTCACCGACCCGCCCGGGTTGAATGACTCGAGCTTGCCCAGGAGAGTCGCCATCTTGGGGGTGACCACCTTGGTCAGCCGCACCATCGGTGTCTCCCCAATGAGCTCCAGAACCGAATCGGCAATCTTTCTGGTCATCGGCATTGCTCTTCTTCCAGCACCTCCCGGTGCGCCCTCAGTGTGGCCTGAATCTCTCTCGGCCCATGCGCGGTTGAGACGAACCACGCCTCGAACGGCGACGGGGGAAGGTATATCCCGCGCGCGAGCAGCCCCCTGAAGTACCGGGCGTATCGGCGCCCATCCACCCTGCGCGCCTGCGCTGCATTGGAAACCGGCCGGCCGGTGAAGAAGAGGCTGAGCAGTCCGCCGATCTGTTGAACGGACGCCGCAACCCCTGCTTCCTTACAGAGGCGCGCCAGCCCGTCGCGCAAGCGCCGGGCGGTCCGGTTGAGCTCCCCGTACGTGCCGGGCCGGCGCAAAACCTCCAGCGTGGCCAGGCCTGCCGCGCAGGCGACCGGGTGCCCTGCCAGCGTCCCGGCCTGGTAGACCGGGCCCTCGGGCGAGACCAGCCGCATCCAGCGCTGCGCGCCCCCATACGCCGCCAGCGGGAATCCCCCGCCGATCACCTTGCCCAGCACCGTGAGATCCGGCTCCACGCCGAAGAGGTCCTGCGCCCCGCCGAACCTCAGCCGAAAGCCGGTGATCACCTCGTCAAACAGGAGGAGCGCCCCTGCCCGGCGGCTGAGCCGCCGCAAGCCCTGGAGGAACCGATTCGCCGGCGGGATGACTCCGATGTTCGCCAGGACCGGCTCCACCAGGATGCAGGCCAGCTCCTTCCCGTTCCGCCGTAGAGCCCTCTCTACCGCATCCAGATCGTTAAACGGCAGGGTCAGGGTGTCTCGTGTCGCCGCGCGGGGAACGCCCCCCGAGCCGGGCAGTCCCAGCGTCGCCATCCCGGATCCGGCGCGGGTGAGCAGCGCGTCCGCGTGGCCGTGGTAGGCGCCGTCGAACTTGAGCACCTTCGCCCGCCCGGTCGCCGCCCGCGCCAGGCGCACCGCGCTCATCACCGCTTCGGTCCCCGAGGAGACGAACCGCACCTTCTCCATCGAGGGGACCGCCCGCCGGATCGCGCAGGCCAGCTCCGTCTCCCACGGGGTCGGCGTCCCGAACGTCGTCCCGCGCGCGAGCGCCTCCCGCGCCGCCCGGATCACCGCCGGATGCCGGTGTCCCAGGATCAGCGCCCCCCAGGATCCGACATAATCCAGGTAGCGCCGGCCCTCCACATCCCAGAGGTAGGCGCCCCTGCCCCGGTCCACAAAGAAGGGCCGCTCTCCCACCTTCCGGAACGACCGGACCGGCGAGTTCACCCCACCGACGAGGACCTGCTGCGCCTCTCTCCAGCAGCGCGCATTCGTTCTCACGCGGCGCATTCCCCCTTGCCGATCTCCAGCTTGAACTCCCCGAAGGAACCGAGGTCCTCGTACATCTCCGGTTTCTCGGAGAAGGGCGGCAGCGTCCGGAACGGATCCAGCTCCAGCTTGAGCCGCGCCTGGCCCGCTCGCTCGACCCACTGCCGGAAGGTCTCCTGATTCTGGCGCTCCTTGCGGTACAGCTCCAACAGATGCCGGGTCGCCTCGGAGACCCGCTTGGCCGGCACCATCCCGAGCCGGTAGCCGAACTCCGCCACCCCCTCCCGCGTCCCGCCGCCCGCCATCACCATGTAGTGGGGAACGGTGTGCCCGTTCATCTCGCTGGAGGCGCCGTGGAACCCGATGTCGGCGATGTGGTGCTGCCCGCAGGAATTCGGGCAGCCGCTGATCTTGATCGTCAGGTTCTTCATCGCCTCGTCGTCGAGCAGCGCCTTCCCGCCGTTGTTGAAGATCTCTCCCATGAGGACCGCCAGCCCGCGCGAGTGCGTGATCGCGATCTGGCAGGTGTCGGCCCCCGGGCAGCGGGTGATGTCAGCGAGCGACCCGGCGTCGGTGGCGCCGATCCCGAGCCGCACAAGCCCCTCGTACACCGCCGGCACGTACTGCTCCTTCACCCACGGAAGCAGCAGGTTCTGCGTGATCATGGTCCGCAGCCGGCCGCCGTTGGTCCGGCGCGCCAGCTCCGCCACCCCGCGCATCTGGCTGACGCCGATGTCTCCCAGCGCGCAGCGGATCTGCACGGCGACGTAGCCGGCCTGTTTCTGCTTGAACAGGTTGGTCCGGGTCCAGCGCCGGTAATCCGGCGTGTCCAGCACGGCGGTGAGCTTTACCGGCGCAGCTTCCGCCGGCGCCGCCTCCTGCTCGTAGAGCGGGATCTTCCAATCGGCCTGGCCGGGGCTGGTCATCAGGGTGGCCTTGCGCTCCTCGATGAACTGCCTGCGGAACTCCTCGATCCCCCACTTCTTGATGAGGAATTTGATCCGCGCCTGGTTGCGGTTCTTCCGCTCCCCGTGGCGGTCGAAGAGGCGCAGGACCGTCTCGATCGTCGGGATCAGGAGATCCTCCGGTGTGAACTCCTCCAGGACGTGCGCCGCGAACGGCACCGCCCCCAGCCCGCCGCCCACGAAGGTCTTGAACCCGCGCACCCGTTTGCCGTCCACCTCCTGGACCTTCGCCACCGCCCCGAAATCGTGGATCCCCACCCGCGCATGATCGGTGGGGCAGCCTTCGAAGGCGATCTTGAACTTCCTCGGCAGGTTCTGGCAGACCGAGTGCCGCAGGAAGTAGCGGCTCACCGCGTCGGCGTAGGGGACGACGTCGAACAGCTCCTCCGCCGAGATGCCGGCGAACGGACAGGCCGAGACGTTGCGCACCGTGTTGCCGCACGCCTCGCGCGTGGTCAGGCCCGACTGGACGATGCGCGTCAGGATCTCCGGAACAAAGGGGCGCTTGACCCGGTGCATCTGGACCGCCTGCCGGGTGGTGATGTGCGCCACCTTCGGGGTGGCATACTTCTCCACCACATCGGCGATCGCATCAAGCTGATCGGCCAGGAGCGCCCCGAACCGGACCTTGATCCGGATCATCTGCTCGTCCGAGGTGCCCCGGATCCCGTAGACGCCGTTCTCCAGCCGGAACCTCTTGAAGTCGTCCGGATCCAGCTTCTTCTCCTCGAGCTTGCGGATCTCCTCCTCGAACCGGGAGATCTCTTTTCTCTGAGCTTCCGGATTGATGAGGCCGCTCACCACCCAGTTTCTCTCCGATGCCATCTCACTTACCCCTTTCGATCCCGAAGCCATTCGGCCAATTCCCTCGCGTAGTAGGTAATGACAATGTCCGCGCCGGCGCGGCGCATCGCCCCCGCCAGCTCCAGCACCAGGTGCTTCTCCTCCACCCAGCCCTTCAAGGCCGCGGCCTTCACCATCGCGTACTCGCCGCTCACCTGAAAGGCGGCCACCGGCCAGCCGAAGCGCTCCTTGACCGCGCGCACCACATCCAGGCAGGAGCCGGCCGGCTTGACCATCACGATATCGGCCCCTTCCTCTATATCGAGCGCCACCTCCCGGATCGCCTCCTCGGCGTTGGCCGGGTCCATCTGGTACCCGCGCCGGTCCCCTTCCCGGGGCGCCGACTTGGCCGCTTCCCGGAACGGCCCGTACAGCGCCGAGGTGTACTTCGCGGAGTAAGCCATGATCGGCAGCCCGGAGAAACCGGCCTCATCCAGCGCGGCCCGGATTGCGCCGACCTGACCATCCATCATCGCCGAGGGGGCCACCATGTCCGCGCCGGCCTCAGCGTGCGACACCGCCGTCCGGGCCAAGAGCTCCAAGCTGGCATCGTTGTCCACCTCGGGAACAGCCCGGCCAGCCCCCCTCCGCGCGGCGGCCGCCAAAACCCCGCAGTGGCCGTGGCTGGTGTACTCGCACAGGCAGACGTCGGTCGCCACCACCAGATCCGGCGCCGCCCGCTTCACCGCCCGGACCGCCTGCTGGATCACTCCGTTGGAGGCATAGGCGTGGCTGCCTTGAGGATCCTTCGCCCGCGGGATCCCGAAGAGCAGCACCCCGCCCAGCCCGAGCTTGGCCAGCTCCTTCGCCTCCCGCGCCGCCTCGGCTACGCTCAACCGGAAGATCCCCGGCATGGACGGGATCGGCTCCCGCTTCGCCTTCGCCCCCAGCGTGACAAAAAACGGGGCAATGATCTGCCGGGGCTCCAGCGTGGTCTCGGCGATCAGCCGGCGAAGCGCCGGGCTGCGCCGGAGGCGCCTCGGCCGATACCGCGGATAGGAAGCGGTCATGCCAGCAGCACCCGAGTCACCGCGTTCACCAGTCCGTCCGTGGTCCAGCTTCCGTCCGGCAGATGCACACGGCGCACACCCGCTTGCCGGAGCGCCCGGGCGGTCGCCGGGCCGATCGCCACTACCGCGGCACCGTTCAGCGCCGTCTTCAGAGGAAGCCTCGCCCGCCTTAGAGAATCCAGGAACGACTGGGCGGTCGAGGCGGAGGTAAAGGTGATCGCCCGGGCTGCGTTCAGCGCCTTCTTCAGCTCCCCCGCCGGAATCGGTCGAAAGAGGGTGTCATACACCGCCACCTCCTCGACCCGCGCGCCCCGCCGCCGAAGCTCGCTGGCCAGCGCATCCCCCGTCGCGCGCCCTGAGCGGGGAATGAGAATCCTCTTCCCCCGGATCGCGATCCGCCGGAAAGCGGCCCGAATCCCGGCGGTCGAGAATTCCTCAGGAACGAGACGCGGCTTGAGCTCAACCGCCTCCAGCGCCTGCTGGGTCCGCGGGCCGATGGCACAGATCGATCCCCGGATGAGATTCTTCAGGCTGCCGCCCGATCTGCGGACGAGCCGGGACAGGATCTCCACCCCGTGGTGGCTGTTGAACAGGACCCAGTCGTACCCCGGCAGAGACTTGATGAGTGTATCCGCCTGCTTTCTCGTCAGACGCCGGGGCCGGACCTTGATGGTCGGCAAGCTGATACAGTCCGCCCCGACGCGCTCGAGCCGCCGGACCAACTCCCCCTGGTCCTCTTCCGGTCTGGTGAGGACGATCTTCGGCTTGCAATACCGGCGGCTCAACCGGACGACTTTGCCCACGATGGCCACAACCGGCGGCCCAAAATCCCGCCTCCTCGCAAGATCCTGGATCACCTGCCCGAGTGTGCTCACGAGAACCTCCTGCTGGGGTCTGGAGGCCCAGCGGATGAGGGCGATCGGCTCCGAATCGGCCCGGACCTTGCGCAGGCGCCGGACGATCGCCGGCAGCGCCGCCCTTCCCATCAGGATTACCAGGGTGTCCGCCCCTCGGGCTAACCTCTTCCAATCAACGGCTCGCTCCTTGTGCGCGGCGGGATGTCCCGTGGCGATCACGACACTGGAGCTCAGGCGCCGGTCGGTGAGGGGGATTCCCGCCTCGGCCGCGGCGGACCAGATGGAGCTCACGCCCGGAACGATCTCGAACGGGATCCGGTTCTTCACCAAGACCTCCAGCTCCTCGTTCAAACGGCCGAAGATCGTCGGATCCCCGCCCTTCAGGCGCACCACCGTCCGATGCGCCCGCGCCTTCTGCACCAGGAGCCGTTGAATCTTCGACTGCCCGTGTCCTCGGTCGTCCGGGTCCTTGCCGACGTACAGCTTCTCGCACCCGCGCTTCGTCCAGCGCAGAAGCTCCGCGCTCACCAGCCGGTCGTAGATGACACAATCGGCCCGGCGCAGAAGCGCCTCGCCTCGCCGCGTGATCAGCTTCGGGTCCCCTGGGCCCGCCCCAACCAGATAAACCATCTTCACCCCACCTTATCCCAGGCGCCGTACAGCAGCCGGTCCGCGCCGACCGCACGCAGGTGGCTGGCCAGCTCTGCGCCGAGCCGCTGTGGATCCTTGCGCGGGCCGGAGAGCTCCTTGCGCACCGACTTCAAGCCGTCCGGCGAAAGGACGACCCCGGCCAACCGCAGCGCCTCCTCCTGCACAACCCCCAGCGCCCCTACCGGAACACGGCAGCTTCCACCCAGCGCGCGCAGGAAGGCGCGCTCCGCCTCCACCGCCTGCCGTGACGGCTCGTCATCCACCGCACGAACCAGATCCTCCATTTCCTTGCGGTCCGCCCGGATCTCGATCCCCAGCGCCCCCTGCCCTGGCGCAGGCAGAACCTGATCCAACGGAAGGTACTCGGTGATCCGCCCGGATAGGGCGAGCCGATTCAACCCGCAGGCCGCCAGGACGATCGCATCGTACTCGCCAGCGCCCAGCTTCTTCAGCCGCGTGTCCACGTTGCCCCGGATCGGAACAAACTCCAGATCGCGCCGCAGCCGTTTGAGCTGCGCCTGACGCCTGAGCGAGCTGGCCCCCACCCGGGCGCCGGCCGGCAGCTCTTTCAGCGGCTGCCCCTGCCGCGAAACGAGCGCATCCCGCGGGTCCTCCCGCCGGATCACCGCCGCCAGCGCCAGGCCCTGCGGCAGATCGCTCTCCATGTCCTTCACCGAATGGACCGCGAGATCAATCCGCCCGTCCAGGAGCGCCTCCTCGATCTCCTTGACAAAGAGTCCCTTGAGCGCCGCCGTGCCGGTGCCTGGTACCGATTTCTCGCCGGCCGAGAAGTCATCACCGGTGGTCTTGATCACCACCAGCTCGCAGGTCAACCCCGCGTGCGCCTTCTCCAAAAGCCCCTTCACCGTCTGCGCCTGCGCCATCGCCAGCGCGGAGCCGCGCGTGCCGATCTTAACCTTCAACAAGCTCCTCCTCCTGCACGTGCCCATCCCGGATCCTGAACGCCCGCGCGCGCGGCCGGCCGGCGTCCTTCAGAGTCACCAGCACGTAGGTGCCGTCGAAGAGATCCTGCACCGCGGTGGCCCGCTCCACGTCTCTCGGCGAGGGATACGCCTCCGTCGCCACGTGCGAGTGATAGACGGCCAGGGGCGCCAGCCCTTTCGCCCGCATCTCCTTCTGCGCCCGGATCTGATCCGAAGGGTTCATCTCGTACCAGGTGGGGCTGGCCGCCTCGTTCCGGATCGGGAAGCTCACCGTCGCCACATCGTCGTTGCGAGGCCCCGCACCTGCGTCATTGCGAGGTCCCGCCCCTGCGTCATTGCGAGGCCCCGCAGGGGCTGAAGCAATCCCCGCCAGATACCCGCACGCCTCGTTGGGATACTCGCGCCGGCAGTGCTCGATCATCTCCTCCATCGCCTGCGACGCAATCCGCAGCATCACCCCGCCACCCCGGCGAGGGTCACGCCGTTCCCCATCGGGTCCGCACCGACCCCTCCATCTTCCGGAAGATGAGCCCGTCCACCGCCATCCCGATGGCGGCGATGATCAGCATGAAGGCGAGAAGCTGCTGCATCTCTTGTCGCTTCGCCACCTCGCTGAGGAGCTGGCCCATCCCATGAACCGAAGAGACCAACAGCTCCCCGGCCATCAGGGCTCGCCAGCCGAACGCCCAGGCCAGCCGAAGCCCATCCACGATCCGCGGGATCGCCGCCGGAACCACCACGTGCCAGAACATCTTGGTCCCCTGTGCCCCCATCACCCGCGCCGCTCGCAGGATCAAGGGCGGCACGTCCCGGATGCCGGCGCTGGTGTGGACCATCACGATGCCGCTGGCCCCCAGGACAATCGTGAAGATGACCGCCGCCTCGGTGAGCCCGAAGAGCAGGATCGCCAGCGGCACCCAGGCCGCCCCGGGCATCGCATGGATCGCCACGGCCACCTGCCCCAAGAGATCGTCCAGCAGGCGGAACCGCCCCACGAGCAGCCCGACCCCGATCCCCACGAAGCAGACCACCGCGTAGCCGAGCGCCATTCGCCTCAGCGACCCCAGGATGGCCATCTGAAAATCCCCGTCCGCCAGGTTCCAAACGGCCAGCCGGACGATCCCGACGGCCGACGGGACCCAGGGGGAGATCCTAGACAGCCACTCCCACAGGGCTATCGCCAGCGCCCAGAGGGCTAGTCTTCTCGACCAGGTAATCCAGGTCTTCTTCTTTAACAACCTTGGCAATCTCCTCCTGCAGTGAGAGCAGAATCCTCTGCTGGATCACGATGAGATGCGGGTCCGACTCCCGCCGGGGCCGCGGCAGCTTGATCTGGTACCCTCCCTTGATCCGCCCGGGCCGGGCGGTCATGGTGAGGACCTTGTCCCCCAGCACCGTCGCCTCCCGCACGTTGTGCGTCACAAAAAAAACGGTCTTGTGCGTCTGCTGCCAAATCTCCATGAGCTCCTGGTGCAGCAGCCGGCGCGTCTGGGCGTCCAGCGCGCCGAACGGTTCGTCCATGAGCAGGATCTTCGGATCCATCGCCAGCGCCCGCGCGATCGCCACCCGCTGCTTCATCCCGCCGGAGAGCTGATGGGGGTACGCCTGCGCGAAGCGGGTCAGATGCACCATCTTCAGAAACTGCGCGGATCGGTCCCGGCGCTGGGCCGCCGCCATCCCAGCCATCTTCAAACCGAACTCCACGTTTTCCTGGACGTTCAGCCAGGGAAAGAGGGCGGACTCCTGGAAGACGACCACCCGGTCGGTCCCCGGGCCGGTGATCGCCGCTCCATCCGCCAGCACCCGCCCCGTTGTGGGCCGCTCCAGCCCGGCGATGAGATGGATGAGGGTGGACTTGCCGCAGCCGGTAGGTCCCACGAGGCAGACGAATTCCCCGTCGGCGATGGTCAGGTTGATCTCTTGTAGGACCTCGACCGCTTCGCCGTTATGGGAAAAGCGCTTGGAAATCCCTTCCAGCGTCACCATGGAATCCCTCCCTGCCACCCCCGGCATCCCTGCCGTGCCCCGCCCGGCATCGCCGCCCCGCCGGCCGCTAGGAAGCCGCGGTGGTGGCGTAGGCCTCCTTCAGGATCTCGGCGATCTCCGGCCGGGTGAACTCCGCCGGCGGGGTCTTGCCATCGGAGAGCATCTGCCGGACCGCCGTGCCGCTCAAGGAGACGTGCTCCGTGGCCGGATGCGAGCAGGTCTTCGCTGTCGCCATCCCCTCGCAGACCCGGCAGAAGAAGGCGTTGTCGAAGCAGAGCGGGGTCACCGCCAGCTGGTCCCGGCTGAATCGCCGGAAGATCTGCTGCGCGTCAAACGGCCCGTAGAACTTGCCCACCCCCGCGTGGTCCCGGCCCACGATGAAAAAGCTGCAGCCGTAGTTCTGGCGGATGATCGCGTGGAAGATCGCTTCCCGCGGGCCGGCGTATCGCATCGAGGCGGGGTTCACCACCAGGACCGTTCGCTCCTTGGGCAGATACCCGCTCATCAGCGCCTCGTAGCAGCGCATCCGGACCTCCGCCGGCAGGTCGTCGCTCTTGGTCTGGCCCACCAGCGGATGCACCATGAGGCCGTCCGCGATCTCGAGGGCGCAGCGCAGCAGGTACTCGTGCGCCCGGTGGATCGGGTTGCGCGTCTGGAACCCCACCACCTGCTGCCACCGGCGCCTGCGGAACTCCAGCCGCGTCTGCGCCGGGGTCTGCCGGTACGCCAGGAAATCGGCGTGCGGCGGCAGGTTCAGCACCGACACCCGCCCGCCCAGATAGTACGGCCCCTGCGCCAGAACCCGCGCCACACCCGGGTGGCTGGAGTCGATCGTGCCGAAGACCAGCTTCGACTCCACCAGCCGGTTGTACGGGTACAGCTCCGGTTCGTGCAGGACCGCCACGACCTGGCCGTCCGGGGACTTCAGCGCCATGTCGGTCCCCTCCCGCCACTGGTCCGCTTCCTCCTCCGTCACCGACAGGCAGACCGGCAGCGGCCAGACGGTGCCATCGACCAGCTGCATTCGGTCCACCACCGCGTCGTAATCGGCCTCCCGGAGGAATCCCTCCAGCGGAGAGAAGGCGCCGATCGCCAGCATCTCCAGATCGGAGAGCTCCCACTCGTCCACCGTCACACTCGGCAGGAACCGGGCCTGGTGGAGCAGAAGGTCCCGCTCGTGCCCCTTGACCAGCCGCTCGACGAGATTCCCCCCGTGCGGGGTGATGAGATCGGCCATCGCTCCGGCTAACGCCTCCGCGATCCAGAGGGAACCGAGGGTTCCCTCTGGGGCCAC
>CAYFHV010000055.1:0-9945 GCA_964343105.1 uncultured Planctomycetia bacterium
CGGAGGGGAGCAGTCCCACTTCCCACCCGCACGCCCTCGCGCACCCCTGAAGGCTAGGAATCTGGACGGTTCAAGTAGCCAGTTCGCCTTCATCGCTCCGGCTAACGCCTCTGCTCTTGCATGCCCTCGGCAGGAAGGTACGCCTGCAGCGCCTCGGCGGTCTTGCGGCCGACCACCCCGTCCGGCCTCAGCCCGTTGGCGCTCTGAAACTCCCGGATCGCCTTCTTGGTCTGACGACCTTCCTTGCCATCCACGGTCCCCTTGTAGTAGCCGGCCGCCGCCAGCGCCCGCTGGATCTCCCGGGTCGAGAGCCGTTTCCGCGCCGGCGCGGTCGCAGCCGGCGCCGCGGACGCGCTGCGCAGCTCGCCCTGCAGCGCCTGCTGCTGCAGGGAGACATCCTCGACCCGCTGGTTCAAAGCAGCCAACTGG
Organism: uncultured Planctomycetia bacterium; assembly: GCA_964343105.1. Classification (GTDB taxonomy): domain Bacteria; phylum Omnitrophota; class Gorgyraeia; order 1-14-0-20-64-10; family 1-14-0-20-64-10; genus CAYFHV01. Next base: position 430 of record CAYFHV010000055.1, read on the forward strand.
CTCTCCAGGGAATCCACCCGGGATCTTAAGGTCGGCCCCTCCGCTTTCTTCGTGCCGGTCGAGGTGGCACATCCCGCGGCAACCATCCCAGCCAGGGTCAACCCGGCGACAACCAACCCGGCAAGAACCATCCCCTTCCCTCTCTCTTCGTTCCTCATCGATTGGGCCTCTCCGTCACTTTTGCGTTGGTTTGACATGCAGACCGCACTCCTTTTGCTCCGGCAGCTCCCACCACCAGCGGCCGGCCCGAATGTCCTCCCCCGGCCGGATCGCCCGCGTGCAGGGGGCGCAGCCGATCGAAGGAAAGTTCTGATCGTGCAGCTTGTTGTACGGAACCTGATTCTTACGGATGTAGTCCCACACCTGCTCGGTGGTCCAGTCCGCGATCGGGTTGAGCTTGGCGATCCCACGGTGCGCGGTGTCCACCTCCACCTTCGGCAGGCCGGAGCGGGTCACCGCCTGCTCCCGCCGAAGGCCCGTGATCCAGGCGTCCAGATCGGCCAGCGCCCGGCCGAGCGGCTCGACTTTGCGGATGCCGCAGCACTCCTTCCGGTTCTCGACCGATTTCCGGAAGGAGTAGAATCCTTTCTCGCGCTCCAGCTTCTCCACCGCCGCCTTGTCCGGGAAGTAGCTCGTGATGGAGACCCCGTACCTCTCCCGGATCCGGTCCATCACGTCGTACGTCTCCTCATTCAAGCGGCCGGTGTCCAGTGTGAAGATCGTCACCTTGGGATTCACCTTGACTAGGAGGTCGATGACCACCACATCCTCCGCCCCGAAGCTGGAGGCAAAGCCGATCCTCGGGAAGAATCTCTCCACCCCCCAGCGCAGCACCTCCTCGGCATTTTTCGACTCCAGCTCAGTCGAGACCTTCTGGATCTCCTGTGCGCTCAGAACCACCGCTGTCATCAATCTCTCCTTGTGATTTTACACCCGAATTATGGTAATAATTCTTGACTATCTATGTCAAGAATTAGTACAAAAAATATAGCCAATTCCCTGGGTCAAGTCAAGCGGAAAAATGGTCAGGCAGTCCCGCCCAGGCGGCTCATCATTTCTTCCAGCTTGAGAAACTCTACGACCAGACCCGATTCCCGGCGACGGAACGAGCGTTCCAGGTCCTGAGCCACCAGCCAGTTGGCCCCCTCTGGATATTGGGCACGAAATGCCTTGAAACCGGTGACGTCCATCCGGTCGGACGACCACTTGCACTCGATGGCTGTGGGCTGTCTCCCGCCGCGCGGGACCCATACGAAATCCACCTCATGTCCCCGCTTGTCACGCCAGTAGGAAATCGCACGGGTCTGGAGCCGACTCTGGATTTCGTTGAGGACGTAATGTTCCCAAAGATAACCCAGATCCTCCCGATGAAGTTCATTCCACCCCTTAAAGGTGCAGACGAACCCTGTATCAAAGGCGTAGACCTTTGGCGCCCTGACGATCTCCGTGCGCCGGCGGGTGGAAAAAGGACGAATCACGCTGGCCACCCAGGTGGCCTCTAGGACACTGAGGTAGTTGGACACCGTGGTTCGGCTGATCTCACAGGGGGCGGCGTACTGAGTCGCCTCAAAGATCCCTCCGCTGTTGGCGAACAGAAGCTCTAGGAACCGCTGAAAAGAAGCCCGCCGTTCCAAACGAAACAGTTCCTGGATGTCCTTTGCCCAATAAGAATCAATCCATTCCTGGAAATCCCGCTCCGGGATCTCGCGGGACAGGAAAAACGGGGGCAGCCCTCCCCGCAGAAGTCGGTACGGGAGCGGCCGGTTTCCGAAATCCTCCAGGTCACGGCTCATCATGGGAGTCAACCACACCTCCGCCTTTCGTCCGGTCAGGGTGTCTCGAAACTTAGCGGAGGCCTGCAGGCGAGAGGACCCTGTGGCCAGGACACGCGTCCTGGGGAAATGGTCCGCCGCAATCTTTAGAACTTCGGAAGGATTCGGCAGCCGGTGAATCTCGTCAAGAACCACGCGGCGGCCTCGCAACTGTTTGAAAAACAGCTCCGGGTCCAAGATCTCCCGCCGGACCCGGGGGAGCTCACAGTCGAAATATTCCGTCCCCTTCAGCCCCTGGCAAAGTACGGTCTTGCCCACCCGCCGGACTCCGGAGAGCCAGAGAACCGAGCGGCGGTTCCACGCCTCTTCTACCCGCTGTTCCCAAAACCGCCGGTGGATGAACACGCAGGTATTATTGCATATGGTGTCACCAAATGCAATCTTGATTTCGTTCGCTACAGATGCGGGCGGGCTTACGCGCCGACCGGGACCGCTTCCAGGTAGTCGGCGAACTGCTCCAGACCAGCGGCAACCACCTCGCCCGGAACGCCGGCCAGCGTGAGGATCTCCTGAAGCTGAGCAAGAAACTCCGGCGCTGTCGGAAGCTGGGTCTCCACACGCAGGCGGGCCTCCTCTGCCATCGCGGCGAACCGGCGCCCTTCCTCTAATCCGCCGTAGTACCGGACCGCCTCCGCGCCCTCTCCGATCAGCCGGACGACCGTGGCGGCCCCTTCATCCACCAGGAAACGCCCTTCCTCCAGGCCGGCCAGCGCCGCGATCGCGGGAAACCGATCCACCACCGAGCGCCCGATCACTACCCGCTTGAGCTCCGGCGCCGCCGACCGCGACCGCATCCCCTCCCACAGCTCCCGCGCCCCATCCGCCGCCAACCGTCCTTCCTCCATCCCGGCGCCGGGGTTGGTCGAATCGCTCGCCAAGGGCGAAGGCGGCGGGGCAACTGGAGGTCTTTGGAGAAGTGCGCCATCTGGCCCAATCCCCGGAAACGGTGGCTCGTCTACTGGATGGACAAACTCGCGCGCATAGACGACCTTCAATGCCAAGCGAAGACGCTCCGGCGGAAGCTCCGCCAGCGCCAGGACTACCCGGGCAAACTGCTCGCCTTCGAACTTTTCTCCGATCAAGAAATCCGGTTCGGGCAGCGGGATCCCTTCCTCCTTCAATTGGGATGCTAAGAGCCTGACAGCGTACGCGGGAACAGCATTGTAATGGGCAAGCTGGTATGAAGGCGGCTTCGGCAGGGAAGTCTCCGCTGCTCTGGCGTGCAGGTAACCCTTGTCCAGCCAATTGAGGAGCACCAAGTGAGGATCCGGGCTCACGGCAGCCCGAGTGAGCTGGCCTGAGAGCTCAACGAATACCCAGGCAAGCGTAGTATTTCGCAACGCCTCTGCCCGCAGCACCTCCAGATTTCCCGAAGGAGCCGTTTGGGTCCGAACAAACGTGAACCCATACTCTGTCGTATCACCGGACCAGAACCACTCCTTTTCGGAACTTCCTGCGACACGAACGCTATCCAACGCGTGCCGCAACTCCTCGGAGAGCGCCCACCCCACCAACATCTCTGCCAAGCGCTCGGGTGTTCCATGGCGCCGGGGAACCCTTTCTATGAAATCACTGAGTGGCCCCCGAAGATCGGGGCTAAGTCCAACCAGCTCAACAAATTTTTCATCCGACATATCCCGAAATTGCTGGCCGTAATCCCCTAGTCCCGAGGCAAGGGAGCGGAGCGATCCCATTGCAATCAGGATGGCCCCTGGCGGAGCCCAGAACCTTGCTACAAACGGAGCCCTCTTCTCCTTCGGAAAGACCGAATGGATGATGTATACAGGAATCGCCCGCCCCGCCAGCTCGTATCTTTGAGGCGGCCTTGCCAGCTGGCCTATAGCGAAGTTGGGAATCCACTCTGCTTCGGCCAACGCTTTCGCCGGAGAACTCTCGAATACCACCAGAGACCACCGCTTGGCAAACCAGCGATCGTTCAGGAGCCCAATCAACGGGTAATAGGGACTCATCGCCAGAGACGGCGGAGAGGCACTGATTTCCTTGGCTAGGGCCTCCGCTTCTCCGACCACCGTCTCCCAATCCTGGGCCTCCACCTTCAACACGGCATCCCGACCCAATTGCCGCAGTTCGGAGAAGTCCTCGAAGTCGGAATCGAGAAGCCGCTCGAACACCGGAAGGAACGTCTCCTGGATCCACGCCACCCTCGCCTCGGACTGAAGGCGCTCCGCCTGGTGCTGAAGGTATTTCCTCTGGCCCTCAAGGTGCTGGGCTTCCTTCTGCCGTCGCCCGACTTCCGTCTCTGCCATTTGGACGGCTTTCTGTACGTCGTCTCGCAGCTTGTTTTGATCCCCTGTCTTCAACGTTGCCACTGCCGCTGCCCTGGCTGTGCCTTCTCGGAGAAACGCCGCAGGATCATCTATCAACTTCTCTTTCATCGCTTCATCCAGATGGGGAAGCAGCTCTCTGCCCCACTTCCCGCTCCGAATCCTCGCAGAACCGAGAATAGCAATCGCTTCCTTGCGGACCGCCTCCTCCATCCCGGCGAGGGCACGGGCGATGGCTGTCGCCCCCTGGAGGCCCCGCCGGGCCCCGTCCATCTCGGAGACCTTCAGGACAATCGGTTTGGGCAAGTTCGCTTGAGCCACCTCCTTGTTCACCGCCTCCTGAATCTGCGCCACATACCCCGTGCCCTTGAGCCCTTCGTTCACACCGCCTCCCAGCACCCAGAGAATCTCTGGCTCATCCTCCGGAAGCGGGATCCCCTGCCGGATTGCCTCCTGCACCGCCTGGACGATGGCCTTCGCCTGAATCCCGGCTGCCTCCTGGAGCACCGCCGCCGCAAGCGGATCCCCCTCGGCAAATGCCTGGCCCACGGTGCGGCCCTCGTTCACCGCCTCCACGCTGCCGATGGGGCTTCCGGTGGCGAGCTCCACGATCCGGCTGCCCCTCCAGCTGGCCCCTCCCTGCGTCCGCTCAGCCAAGATCCGCTCCCGGGCCATCCGGGCCAGACTTGGGCTCGAGGTGAAATCCTGCACCTTGGCCTCTGGTCCCTTCTCGGGCACCGGATAGCCGCCCAGCTCCAGATTGAACGTCCGGGCCTTGTCGTCCGCACCCTGCCAGAAGACCGCCGCGTTGGTGCCGCCCGAAGCGGTCAGATAGAATCCCAGTCTCCGGCCCTGCAGGCCGCCGTAGAAGGCCTCCGCCATGATTGCCGCCGGCATGTCGTTCTCGATCAACCCTCGACCCGCGGCAAATCCTAACACCGTCATGATCTCTCGAAGCTGATTGGTCCCCTGAAACGGCAGGTTGTACTGCAGCTTGACCCACCCATAATCCGATGCCTTGGGATCGGTCTGAATCACCCCCGGGGAATCGATCGAGACGAGCCCGGCCTCCGAGATGCTGCCCAGCCCTTCCTGATCCGCGAGCCGGTCCGAATGCTGCCGGATCTGCCGCAGAATCTCCGGCCGATTGCGCGGATCGTTGTGCGGCAGGTCCGGCAGGAACTGCCAGCTCCAGTCCGGAACCGAGGCCGCCACCTCTCCGGTCCGCCGGTCCGCAATGGCCATCCGCAGCTTGGTCCCCCCCATCTCAATCGCCAGCACCCGCTGTGGAATCGCAACCTTGCGCCTCCACTCCGCCACCGGCTTGTCCTCGAGCCACGCCGCCGCCAGGGAGCGGGCTGCCGCTCCCATCAACCCCCTTTTGTCCGGATCCATCACGGAACGAATAACCTGGATCTTGCTCTGTTGTCCCTTCCGATCGGGGTGCTTCAGGGCAGCCGCCACCGCCTGCCGGAATCGCCCCTCAAAAAAGTCGCCCAGCCCCTCTCCAATCCCGCCGCCGTACACCCAGAGAACCGTCCGATCACCCGACAGCCAACCGTTCGCCTCGATCTGCCCGGTGGCCTGCACGACCCCCTCCCCCAGAACCCGAACGGCATCCTCCAGGATGGCCGATGCCAGCGGATTGTTGCCCTCCAGCCAGGCGTCCGTCACATGCGGCACATCGACCGCACCAGCGTCCCCACCGGCCAAGGCGACGATCTCTTCCCAGCCTGGCTCTCTGCGGGCGATCGCCTCGGACGCCCGCCCTTTGATCGCCCGCCCGGATGCGTACTCCGTGATCGGCTGGCCGTCATAGGCCAGGAGCCGGCCGAAGCGCAGGTCCATCACCCGCTTCTGCTCTCTGAGGTAAAGCCCCGCGTTAAGCCCTGTGGAAATGGTCAGGTAAACAACCACCGGACCGCCCTGGCCGGTTCCGTAGAGCGCCTCCGCCAGGGCAGCGGCGGCCACATCGTTGGTAATCAACGCCTCTCCACCCCAGCGCGTCCGGACTTCCTCCCGCAGGTTCATGCCGGTAAAGGGGAGGTTGCTCTGCAGCTCGATAAAACCCGTCTGCTGATCGAGAATCCCAGCGGAGCTGAAGGAGATGGCCCCGACCTCCGAGCGCGCTACGCCGTACCGCCGGAGCACCGTGTCGATCAGGTCGTTCAGCTGCTCCAGCACGACGGGCGCATTGCGGGAGTCGGTCTTCGGGATACCTTCGTGAAAATGGATTGTCCGGCTTTCCACCGGCCCGAGTAGTTCTCCGGATCGGTTGTCGGCCAGACCCGCCCGGATCCGCGTGCCGCCCATCTCCACGACCACCACCCGGTTGCCCAGCGGAACGGCCCGAACCGCTTCCTCCATCCCCGCGCCGGGCGGAAGGTGGAGGTGTCGGTCCAAAAGCCGCACGTCGGTCCAGATGCCCTCCGACTCCCCTTCGAAGTGAACGCGCTCGCCCTGGATCCGATCAATCGTCTTGATCTCCTCCCCGAACATCATCTTCATCCGGATCCGATCGCCCACCTTCCACGCCTCGCCCTCCGGGCTCACGGCGGGGCCACTCTCCTTCCCCATGGGCTCCACTGGAGCGATGATGAAGAAAGGCTGAAGCATTTGGTCCCACTGTTGGACGTGCCGGCGGAACTGCTCCTTGGAAGAATACCCGCCCTCGACGAGGTGCTCCCTATACCACTCCCGGAGGGTCAGCATCTCCCGCACCCGAAAATCCGACCAATCCACCGTCAGGCGCGGGACATACAGCTTGGCGTAGCCCAAATCATCCAGGATGAGCTCGGGCAGCAGCAGCTGCTTCCCGGACGCCTGCGCGTCGGCCAGCAGGGCCGACCAGCTTTCCACATCCTGCGCGGAGAGATGGTCCATCTCATCCACATCGGGGGTGACGGGGTGGACGTGGTAGGACAGAACCGGCACGATCCTCCCTTCCTTCGGCAACCGGGCTAGATCAGGAAAGGAGGACAGCCCGATGGGGGCCTTGTCGGCCGCCCGAATGAGAAGCAGCTTCTTATGATCCTTTCGCACAACTCGGTACGTGCCGTCGTCTTCCTTATAGACGAACCCTCCGGGTTCCGTCTGGAAGGGATCCATCCCTGCCGCGGCCTTTTCCAGGGCAATCCCCAGAGATTTCAGAAAGGCGGGCAGGGATAAGGGCTTCGGCGTCGTCTCAATGGAGACCTCGGATTTGAGCGAGGCCGGCTTCCCTACGCCCCCTTGGAGGATGACCGGCAGGGATATGTAGCCCAGAGTGACAAGGAGCGCGGGCTGTCCCTGCATCGGATAGATCAGCTGGATGAATGGCTCCTTGGCGAGCCCCCCCGGGCCGGCCTCCGCCACAGCCCAAGTGTCTCCGGGCTGAATCGTCCCATTCCGGCCAAAGCTCTCGCGGATCGCCAAGGCCACCTTCGGCTCCCGCAAAATCCCCTGGTACCTCGTGACCAGCGACTGTTCCCCTTCCGACAGCTCCTCCATTCCGGCGCCGGGAGCGAGGGGGCTGCCGGGGGCGATCGGGGGAAAGGCCTGGTGGACCGTCTGCAGGAATTGGTCGGGGTTTCCGGAGCGGAGCGCCTCTTCCAGGCCGGCGGGGACGGTCGGGTCCTTCTCCCGCGTCTGGGGGTCGCGCAGCGCCCAGACCGGGGCCGGTACGCCAAGGGATAGGACGAGGATCGCCGAGAGTATTCGACGCAGGGGTTTCATAGGTTGCTATACGAAGTATGCCTGAGCGAGCTCTTCAATTGCAAGGGCTCTACTTAGAAATAATTGCTACTAACGCACCCCGGTAAGCGCTTCCCTCTACCATGGTGCAAGATCGTACGGTATTCTTGCATCGTCATTCAGGGCTGCGGAGTACCCCGCCCGCTTTGGAGCGCAGGCGCCGGAGGCGCTCCTTGAGCTCCTTCTCAAAACCGAGGTCGGTCGGCTCGTAGTAGCGGCGGCGCTCGGGCAGGTACTCCTGGGCCACGTGGTGGCCGGGATAGGAGTGGGCGTACTTGTATCCCTTGCCGTGGCCGACCCGCTCGGCCCCGGGGTAGTTGGCATCCTTGAGGTGGTTGGGAACCTCCAGCGTCTTTCCAGATTCCACATCTTTCATCGCCCGCTCGAGCCCCAGGTAGGCGGCGTTGGACTTCGGCGCGCAGGCGACGTAGACCGTCGCCTGCGCCAGCGGGATCCGGCATTCGGGAAGCCCCACGAACTCCACCGACTGCTGGGCCGCTGTGGCAACCACGAGGGCCTGAGGGTCGGCGTTGCCGACATCCTCCGCGGCGCAGATGAGGAGGCGCCGGGCGATGAAGCGGGGATCCTCGCCGGCGTAGAGCATCTTGGCGAGCCAATAGAGTGCCGCGTCGGGGTCGCTGCCGCGCATGCTCTTGATGTAGGCGGAGATGGTGTCATAGTGGGCATCCTCATCCCGGTCGTAGACCACCGCCTTTTTCTGAACCGATTCCTCGGCTGTCTTGCGGCTCATCCGGATGATGCCGCCGGCGTCCGGCGGGGTGGTGAGGGCCGCCAGCTCCAGGCCGTTCAGGGCCCGGCGGGCGTCCCCATCGGAGATCTCGGAGAGGAATTGGATCGCCTCCTCCTCGACCTCAAGCTTCATGCTTCCCAATCCCCGCTCCGGGTCGGTGATCGCCCGGCGCAGCAGCACCGCCACGTCATCGGACGACAGGGGCTTGAACTCCGCGACCAGCGAGCGGGAGAGGAGCGGCGAGACCAGCGAGAAAAAGGGGTTGTGGGTGGTGGCGCCAACCAGGATCACGGTCCCCTCCTCCACCTCCGGCATGAGGACATCCTGCTGGGCCTTGTTGAAGCGGTGGATCTCGTCAATGAAGAGGATCGTCCGGCGGCCCTGCTGATTCTTTCGGAACCTGGCCGCCTCGATCGCCCGCCTCAAGTCCTCCACACCGGCCGCCACGGCGTTGACCCGCTCGACGTGGGCCTGGGTGCGGCTGGCGATGACAAACCCCAGCGCCGATTTCCCGCAGCCGGGCGGGCCGTACAGGATGACGCTGCGCAGACGATCCGCCTCGATCGCGCGGCGGAGGATCTTTCCCTCGCCCACCAGGTGCCCCTGGCCGACAAACTCGGAGAGGTCGCGCGGCCGCATGCGGGCCGCCAGGGGGATTTCGGCATCGCTTTCAGCGGAAGCGGCGGTCGGCTGGAAGAAATCGGGCGAGGAGGGGACTTTCTTACGAGCCATGAAACAGAACGTCCCCGCGTGTGCCGTGTGTCGAATTCTTCGTGAACCTGTCGTTCACCAAGTTGGGAACCTGCTCAGTTGGTTCCTGCGTCCCTTTCGCCAAAGAGCGAGGCCGAATGGGCCTGCATTCCGCAACCGAAGTCAAGCTCCCCGCGATTTCGTGTTGGTTCAGAATCTATTCGAC
>CAYFHV010000056.1:0-9918 GCA_964343105.1 uncultured Planctomycetia bacterium
TGGTAACGACTCAGGATCAGATCCGGCAGGCGGCGGAGCGCGTCCTCCAGGGAGGGGCAGTGACCCTGGAGGAGGCCTGCGGCTTCATCGAGCTGGAGGGCTGGCCGGAGGTTCTTGAGCTGGCGGCGCAGGCCACCCGGATCCGGCAGCGCTTCACCGGAAACGAGGTGGATCTCTGCGCCCTGGTGAACGCCAAGGCCGGGATGTGCCCCGAGGATTGCAAGTTCTGCTCCCAGTCGTCCCACTGGAACACCGGCATCTCCAGCTATCCCCTCATGGATGCGGATCAGATCGTTGAGCGGGCCAAGGCGGCCCAGCGGTTCGGGGCCAAGCGCTTCTGCATCGTCACCGCCACCCGGGGGCTGGCCGACCGGGATCTGCCGCTCCTGTGCGAGGCGGTCCGGCGCGTCAAGGAAGAGGCGGGACTGGTCCCGGAGTGCTCGCTGGGTTTTGTGACGGATGAGCAGCTGGAGCAGCTCAAGGCGGCTGGGATGAGCCGCTACAACCACAACCTCGAAACCGCGGAGGATCATTTCCCGCAGATCTGCACCGCCCACACCTACCAGGACCGGCTCAACACCTTGAGGATGCTGCGCCGGCATGGGATCGAGATCTGCAGCGGCGGGATCCTGGGGCTCGGGGAATCGCGCCGGCAGCGGGTGGAGCTGGCCTTCGCCCTGGCCGAGCTGGATGTGGAGTGCGCGCCGATCAACGTCCTGAATCCCCGGCCGGGGACTCCGCTGGAGAGCGCTGGTCCGCCGGATCCGAAGGAGGTGGTCAAGACGATCGCGATCTTCCGCTTCATCCTGCCCCGCGCGCGCCTGGAGCTTGGCGGAGGGCGGGAGGTGAACCTGCGGGATTTCCAGGCGATGGCGTTTCTCGCGGGGGCGAATTCCCTCATCATCGGCGGCTACCTCACCACTCACGGCCGCCAGCCGACGCAGGATCTGCAGCTTCTCAAAGATCTCGGCTTTACCATCTAGCATCTAGGGGACGCTTCATTTTGGGACAGTTCATCCATTCCTCTACATGACCATTTCCCTGGCGGGCAAACGGATTCTCATTACGGGAGCCACGGGCGCCGTCGGCGGGGCCGTCGCCGAGGCCTGCCGTCAGGCCGGCGCCTGGGTGGCCGGCTCGTATCTGACCAATCAGGAGGCGGCACGGCAGATGGAGTCCCAAGGAGTTCGGATGTGGCAGGCAGACCTTACAGATCGAGCAAAGGCTAGGGAGCTCGTGGCGCAGGCGCTGAAGGAGGCCGGCGGACTGGATGCGCTGGTTTATGCCGCTGGAAATACCCGCGATCGGACGTTGGCGAAGCTCACCGACGAGGATTGGGATGAGGTGATGCGGTTGCATCTGGAAGGGCTGGTTGCCTGCTGCCAGGCCGCGCTGCCCTCCATGCGGGCGCAACGGAAGGGAAAGGTGGTGGCCGTCGGATCCCAGTCGGGCCTCACCGGCCGCGTGGGGCAGGCGAATTACAGCGCGGCGAAGGCGGCGACGGTCGCCTTCGTGAAAAGCTTGGCCAGAGAGGAAGGGCGGTTCGGCGTCACCGCCAACGTGGTCTGCCCCGGCTTTGTTGACTCCAAGATGACGCGGGCCGCCCCGCAGGAGGCCTGGGAGCGGGCGAGGGCCTCCTCGGCCCTCGGGACGATCTCCTCTGTGGAGGTGGTCGCCTCCTTTGCGGTCTGGCTGCTGTCGGACCTCTGTTTCGGCGTGACCGGCCAGCTGTTCCAGCTCGACAGCCGTGTTTAAGGAGCTGGCGGCGGAGTTGGAGGAGCTGAAGGCGCAGGGGCTCTACCGCTTCTGCCGCAGTGTGGAGGAGACGCGCGGCGGCCGGATCCTGCTGGATGGCCAGTGGGTCGTGCATCTGGCCTCCAACAGCTACCTGGGTCTGCACATGCATCCCCGCGTGGTGGCCGCAGCGAAGGAGGCGACCGAGCGGTTCGGCACCGGCGCCGGCTCTGCCCGCCTGATCGGAGGGACCTTTTCCCTACATGAGGCGCTGGAGGAGGAGCTGGCCGCCTTCAAGCAGGCGCAGGCATGCCTCGTTTTCCCGACCGGCTACATGGCGAACCTGGGTGTGGTGGCAGCACTGGTCGGCCAGGGAGACCTCGTGATCGGGGACGAGCTCAACCACGCGTCTCTTGTGGATGCCTGCCGCCTGAGCCGCGCCAGCTTCCGGATCTTCCCGCACCGGGATGTCGAGCGATTGAGCGAGGCCCTGGAGGAGCGGCGGAATCGCTACCGGCGGGTGCTCATCGTCACCGAAGGGCTCTTCTCCATGGATGGGGATCAATCTCCTCTGGCGGAGCTGGCGGCAATCGCGCGCCGGTTTGAGGCGTGGCTGCTGGTGGATGATGCGCACGGCACCGGGGTTCTGGGTGAAGGGGGCCGGGGATCCCTGGCGCAGGCCGGGGTTCCGCCCGAGGGGATCCTCCAAGTGGGCACACTCTCCAAGGCGCTCGGATCGCTTGGTGGTTTCGTGGCGGGCCCGCGGGAGGTGATCGAGATCCTGAGGAACCGGGCCCGCTCCTTTATCTATACGACGGCTTCCCCTGCGGGCTCGGTGGCGGCCGCCCGCGAGGCCCTCAGGGTCCTTCAGGATGAGCCGATCTGGCGCGAGCGCCTCTGGGAGAGCGTCCGCTTCTGGACGGAAGGTCTCCAGCGGCTCGGGGTGAGACTCCTCTCGCGGGGAAGCCCGATCGTCCCGATCTGGATCGGTTCCAATGACGGCGCCGTGGCGGCTGCACAGGCTCTCCTGGAGGCCGGCGTCTTTGCACCCGCGATCCGGCCGCCCACGGTTCCCAAGGGTTCCGCCCGGATCCGGACGTCGGTCACCGCGCTGCACAGCCGGGAGGATCTGGAGCTGGCCCTCGGGGCTTTCGAGCAGGCCTTCCGGAGGGAGAAGGTGACGGTCGGATGAGCGCACATGGGGAAAGCCCCGGTGGGATGAACGCACAGGGGGAAAGCCCCGGTGGGATGAGCGCGGAGCTGGTCACTCAGGTTCTCCGGGCGTCGCTGGAGTTTCTGGATCGTCAGATGCTGCTCGCCCCCAGCGTGAACGAGCAGATCGGCTTCGATTTCCAGGGATTCCGCCGCAGCTACGAGGATGATCCGGCGCATCCCGATGCGCGGTTCGTGGCCCGTTTCGGGCGGGTCTGGATCTACGACGTGGCCCTGAGCATCTACGCGGACCTCAAATCGGGGCGGTTGCGGCAGGCGGGCTATCAGGTTGGCCGGGTGATGCAGTTGGCCCTGAGGGAGAAGGAGCGGGGGTTTCAGGGGCTCTGGCACTTCTCCTACAACAGCCAGGGCGATCTCTTCATTGATGCGCGGGGGCCCGCGGGGGCCAATGCCTGGTGCCTCAACGCCGTCTATGCCTACATCCTGGCGACGGGGAACATGACCCCGCTGGCATGGGCGAACCGCGCCGTGCAGGAGTTCCTTTTCCCCCTTCAGGTGCTGGATCCCCAGGATCCCCGATGCGGCCTCGTCCGGGCCGGGCTGTACAATGCCGATGATCTGGCCCGCGGGGAGGCCATGGGGTACCAGGTCTACGGTGGGGACCTCAATCACCGATACGAGCACGTGATCCTCGAGCACAACGCCGACGCGGCCGGGACCTTTCGGCTCGCCCATCGGGCCACGCGGCGATTTTCGCCGGAGGGTTCCGGCTCCTTCCTGGAAGAGCTTGCCCATCGGCATGACCTGCTGATGCAGGGGATCCGCCGCTCCTTCTGGCAGGGGGATCATTTCATCTCGGCGGTCGATCCCCAGGGCCGGCCTTACCTGGGCACGGATGGGCTCCCCTCCATCGCGGTGGACAACAACACCTGGGCGGCCCATGCCTTCCTTCCTTACGACCCGGATGTGGCCGCGGCGGCGATCCGCTACGTGGAGGAGAAGTTCCTGACCCGCGCCCCGCCCGCGCAGATCGAAGACCTGCCGCAGGCGGTGGACCTGCCGGAGCTGAAGGGGCTGTACTATTTCCCCGCCACCTTCATGGATCCCTTTGTGCTGGTGGCAGACGAGGACCGGGCGAAGATGGAGAAGCTGTTTTCTCCGGAGGCGGCCCTGGGTTTTGTCCTTTTCCTGAAGGATGCCGGCCAGCAGGCACGCGCCTGGGAGCTGTTTGAGCAGACCATGCGGCTCACGCGCCTATACGGCAGCGGGGGAGCACCGTACGCCAGCGCCAACGTGCCGAAGATCTTCACCACCCTTCACTCCGTCACCACCGCGGCGACCTGTGCGATCACCGCAGCGGTCCTGAAGGGGGAAAGCTCGGACGATTTCCTCGGCGTTCTGCCGCCGCGTGAGTTCGCCGTAGCCGGCAAGCCCCCCCGCACAGCAGTCCTCACCCCCACGCGTTGAAGAACGGATCTGCCCGCGGGCTCTTCATCACCGGCACCGATACCGAGGTCGGCAAGACCGTGGTGGCCGCCGGGCTTGCCTACGGCCTGCGCCGGCTGGGGCTCCGCGTGGGGGTCATGAAGCCGGTGGCAACCGGCTGCGCGCGCGCGAATGGCACCTTGGCCAGCGCCGATGCGAGAGCGCTCCTCCGGGCAAGCGGCTCCAGGGATCCCATGGATCTGGTCTGCCCCTACCGATTCGAGCCGCCAGCCGCCCCCCTGGTCGCCGCCGAAAATAGGTACGACGTACCCAAGGCCCCTCCGGTACGTCGTACCGTTATTGAGCGGGCGTTTCGGGAGCTGGCTCGGAGGCATGACATCGTGCTGGTGGAGGGGATCGGCGGGCTGCTGGTTCCGCTGAACTCGCGCGAGTCGGTGGCGGACCTGGCCCGATGTCTGGGGCTGCCAGTCCTGGTGGTCGCCCGCGCGGGCCTGGGCACCATCAACCATACCCTGCTCACCATCGAGGCGGCGCGATCCGCAGGGCTCAATCTGGCCGGGGTGGTGCTGAACGGCCGGAGCCGGAGGCCGTCGCTGGCGGAGCGGACCAACCCGCGCGTCATCCGGGAGCTTGGCCGGGTTCCGATCCTCGGTGTAGTCCCGCGGCTGTCCAGCCCGTCCCCCTCGAGGGTTTCCCCCTTTCTCGGAGCGATACAGGGACGCTTCATAAAGGGACACGTCATACACGAAGCGAGGGGCGAAGAAAGAATGAAGTGTCCCCGAATGAAGCGTCCCCGGATTCGGCGGCTATCCAGGCTTGACCGGAAGCGGATTTGGCATCCCTTCACCCAGATGGCCGATTGGGAGAAGGAGGAGCCGCTCATCGTCGAATCGGGCCGGGGGGTGTATCTCACCGACGTTTCCGGCAGGCGGTATCTCGACGGAGTCTCCTCCCTCTGGGTGAATCTCCACGGCCATGCGAATCCGGACCTCGATCGGGCGCTCCTGCGTCAGGCGGGGAAGCTGGCTCACTCCACCCTGCTGGGGGCGGCCAACGTTCCGTCGATTGAGCTTGCGGAGGAGCTCGTCCGGATCGCCCCGAAGGGTCTCACCCGCGTCTTCTACTCGGACAACGGATCGACGGCGGTGGAGGTCGCGCTCAAGATGGCGTTCCAGTACTGGCAGCAGAACGGGCAGCCGCGGCGCCGGCGCTTCGTCCACTTCGTGAACGCCTACCACGGCGACACCCTTGGGGTCGTCAGCGTGGGCGGGATCGACCTCTTCCACAGGGTGTACGGGCCGCTTCTGTTCCGGGGTTTCAAGGTGCCGGCGCCGTACAGCTACCGCTGCCCGGTGAAAAGGGCGGGCTGTCCCCCGTGCCGGTTTTCCTGCCTCAGGCCGTTCGAGGAGGTGATGCGCCGGCGCCACCGCGAGATCGCGGGGGTCGTCGTGGAGCCGCTCGTTCAGGGGGCAGCCGGGATGATCACGCAGCCGGCCGGCTGGCTCAAGCGGGTCGAGCGGGCCTGCCGCCGATACGGAGTTTTCCTCATCGCTGACGAGGTAGCGGTGGGGTTCGGGCGCACGGGACGGATGTTTGCCTGCGAGCACGAGAACGTCCGGCCGGACTTCCTCTGCCTCGCCAAGGGCTTGACCGGCGGCTACCTGCCGCTTGCCGCCACGCTGGCGACCGAGAAGATCTATCGGGGATTCTTGGGAAGCTACGCAAGCCAGCGCACCTTCTTCCATGGGCACAGCTACACCGGCAATCCGCTCGCCTGCGCGGTGGCGTTGGAGAACCTGCGCCTCTTCCGGCGCGAGAAGATCCTCCAGAAGCTCCGGCCGAAGATCCAGCTCTTTGAGAAAGAGCTGGAACGCTTCCGTGAGCTGGAGCATGTGGGGGATATCCGCCAGAAGGGCTTGATGGCCGGGGTTGAGCTCGTGAGGGACAAGGGGACGCGCCAGCCATACCCCTGGCAGGAGCGGATGGGAATCCATGTCTGCCGTGCACTTCGCCGGCGGGGCATCCTCCTCCGGCCGCTGGGTAACGTGATCGTCCTGATGCCGCCGCTGGCGATCACGGAGGAGGAGATCTCCTTCCTCTGCAGCGAGGTGCGGCAGGCCATCGAAACGGTGACCGGCCGGTGCTATACTGCTCGCGTGGCTCGCTGAAATTCCGTGGTCTCTTGGGCAAGGATCTTTCGACGACTACGCCGCCAGCCGGATCCCATCTCCTTCCGGTACAGAATCTATCGGCACCGGCTGGCGCCGGTCGTCCCTCTGCGGGTCCGGGCTGGAAAGAAATGGCATCGGCTCCTGGCGTACGTGGATTCCGGGGCCGCCTACAGCATCCTCACGCTCGCCAACGCCAAGCGACTCGGGCTGCTGCGGATCAAGGCGAGGCACATCACCGTGACCACCAGCGGCGGCCGCACCGCGCGGGTCTCTCTGCACCGCCTCTGGGCCCAGTTGGGAGAGGAGCGGCTGTCGGTCACCTTCGGAGTTCCGCGTGGATTTGATCTCGACTTCAATCTCCTCGGGCGCCGGGACCTCTTCAACCGGTACATCGTCACCTTCGACGACGCCAAGGGAATTGTCTCCTTCACCCGGCACAGCGCCCGCTGACCGCGTAGCGCGAGCTAACCGCACATTGCCCGCCAAGGAGCCGCTGGTCCGGCGGCTCTTCGATCTCATCACCCCACGGTACGATCTGTTCAACCGGGTGGCCAGTTTCGGGCTGGATCAGGGCTGGCGGGCCAGGACCATCGAGAGCCTGCGACTTGTCCCGGGGATGCGGGTCTTGGATCTGGCCTCGGGCACCGGCGATCTGGCGGCGCTGGCCGCCACGCACCTCGCCCCGCTGGGTACTGTGGTTGCCTGCGATCTTTCACATCCCATGCTGGCGCAAGCGCAGAGGAAGCTCTCACGGCAGCCAGCCGCCTACTGGCACGTCCAGTACACGCAGGCCCGGGCGGAAGGGCTCCCCTTCGCGGACTCCAGCTTCGATGCCGCCACGATGGGGTTCGCCCTGCGCAACGTCAGCGACTTGGAGGCCGTCTTTCAGGAGCTCTTTCGGATCCTCAAGCCGGGCGGACACCTGGCCCTGCTGGAGTTTGGGCGGCCCCGGAATCCAGTCATGAGGGCCGGGCACCTCCTCTGGCTTTCGACGGCGATCCCCCTGATCGGCTTGCTGACCACAGGGGCCCTCTGGCCTTTCCTCTACCTGCGCCGCTCCATCCTTCGCTTCATGCCGCCGGAGGAGGTGGTGCGCCATCTCGGGGCAGCCGGTTTTACGCAGGCCCTCGCCAATCCGCTGACAGGCGGCGCGGTCTTGATCTACCAAACCCACCGGCCTTGAGACCAGATCGGCTATAATAGGAATCCATGCGCAGGGTCTGGGTCCACAAATCGAGATCCGCAGGAGAGGCGGAAGAATTTGATCTCCGGTATTACCTCTCGATGCCCTGCTCGCGTCGTCTCGGGGTGGTTCAGCTCCTCAGGGAGATGCAGTTACGCCTTCGAAACGGTCCAGCGCGTGCCAAAGGCCGAAAGGGACTTCGCCGAGTTATTAGGGTCGTTCAATAAACGGGGCGTCCGATATCTCATCGTCGGGGCGTTCGCCGTCGCATTCCATGCGATTCCTCGGTATACAAAGGACCTGGATCTCTTGGTGGAGCCGACGGAGGAGAATGGCCGAAGGATCTGCTTGGCCCTGAAAGATTTCGGGTTCGGAAGCCTGCGGATCTCTTCGCGAGATTTTTCCAGCAAAGGGAGGTTCATCCAGCTTGGCTATGAACCGGTTCGGGTGGATCTCATCACCTCCATCCCAGGGGTCTCATTCGCACAGGCCTGGAGGAACAGAAGGCAAGGGCGGTACGGGCGAGGGAGGGCTTTCTTCCTCAGCCTGCAGGACCTCATCAAGAACAAACGGGCTGCTCGGCGGAAGCAGGACCTCGCCGATCTGGAGATCCTCCAAAAGGTGAAAAGGCGCCGTTCCTCCACCCGAAGGTAGCCCGTCACCTCGATGGCGTTCAGGAATCTGCAGGAGTTCATCTCGGAGCTGGAGCGGCAGGGGGAGCTGAAAAGGATCCGTGTGCCGGTGGATCCCCATCTGGAGCTGGCCGAGATTGCGGACCGGGTGATGAAGGCGGGTGGGCCGGCCCTTCTCTTTGAGAAGGTGGATGGGGCCGAGATCCCGCTGGCGATCAACCTGTTCGGCAGCCGGCGCCGGATGGAGCAGGCGCTGGGGGTGGGGTCGCTGGATGAGATCGCCCGCCGCATCGATGAACTTCTTCAGATCCCGCGGCCATCCGGGCTTCTCGAGAAGCTCTCCCTCCTTCCCAAGCTGGCTGAGGCCGCGCAGTTCCCGCCCAAACTCGTCTCCAGGGGCCCTTGCCAGGAGGTGGTCATCCGGGACCGGCCTTCGCTGGCGATGCTTCCCGTCATTCACTGCTGGCCGAAGGATGCCGGCCGGTACATCACCTTGGGGGCGACGGTGACGCGCGACAAGAGGACCGGTCGGCGCAACGTCGGCCTCTACCGCCTGCAGGTGGTGGATGAGCGGACGCTGCTCATGCACTGGCAGCTCCACAAGGATGGGGCGGAGCACTGGCGCGGGCATGCGCCCGGCGAGAAGATGCCGGTGGCGGTGGTGTTGGGCGGGGACCCGGCATCGGTCTACGCGGCCAGCGCCCCTCTGCCGCCGGAGGTGGATGAGTATCTCTTCGCAGGATTCCTGCGCAGGGAGCCGGTCGAGCTGGTCAAGGGGATCACGGTGGACCTGGAGGTTCCCGTGCAGGCCGAGATCGTGATCGAGGGCTTCGTGGAGGTGGGCCAGCTTCAGGAGGAGGGGCCCTTCGGCGACCACACCGGCTACTACTCCCTGCCGGAGCCGTATCCGGTCATGCGGGTGACCGCCATCACCCACCGCCGGAATCCCATCTATCCCACCACAATCGTCGGCGTCCCCCCCATGGAGGACCTCTGGCTGGGCAAGGCCACCGAGCGGATCTTTTTGCCCATCATCCGGAAGATGGTGCCGGAGCTGGTGGAGATGAACTTCCCGGCGGAGGGGATCTTCAACAACGCGGTCATCGTCTCGGTCAGGAAGAAGTACCCCGGCCAGGCGAGGAAGGTGGCCCATGCCCTCTGGGGGTTGGGACAGCTCATGTTCACCAAGGTCATCGTGGTGGTGGACGACTGGGTGGATGTCCACAACCTAAGCCAAGTGGCCTGGGCCGCCTTCATGAACATCGATCCGAAGCGGGACTGTTTCTTCGTGGAGGGGCCGGTGGACACCTTGAACCACGCCTCGCCGGCCTGGAACTTCGGCTCCAAGATGGGGGTGGACGCCACCCGGAAGCTGCCGGAGGAGGGCCACCCGCGCCCTTGGCCGGAGCCGATCCGGATGAGCCCGGAGATCCAGGAAAAGGTCCGCCGCCGCTGGGCGGAATACGGCTTGTGAGGTCAGGATTCCAACAACAGGAGGTTGCGCGATGAGAAGGTTCCCAAGGTGCGGTTGGCTCACGGTGCTGTTTGTCGCGGTGTCGGTGGGTTCCGTTCACGCCGA
>CAYFHV010000057.1:0-7470 GCA_964343105.1 uncultured Planctomycetia bacterium
ACGGGAGCGAGCGATCCTCGCTGGGGATCGCGAGCGGTGCGCGGGCGGGGCCCTCTCCGAAGCGGGGATGGCTCGGACCTGGGAATCGCCAGCCAGGCAGGAGGTGGGGTGATTGCAGTCATCCTGGCGGCCGGCTACGGCACGCGGATGCACCCGCTGACGCAGGATACCCCCAAGGCCCTCCTGCGGATCGGGGAGAGGACGATCCTCGGGATCCTGCTGGACAAGATCTCCGCAAGCGGGGCGGGTGTGCGCCAGACGGTGGTGGTCTCCAATCACCTCTTTGCAGACGCATTCCGGAAGTGGTTCGCCGACTCGAGCGCCTCCGCCGGATCGGCTCCGCCAGCCCCCGGCTCGGCTTCATCGACCCCCGCCTGGATGGTCCTGGACGACGGCTCCACCTCCGAGGAGGACCGGCTGGGTTCGGTGGGGGACCTGGCCTTTGCGATCCGGACGCTGCGCCCCCGGGAGGAGCTGCTGGTCCTGGGCAGCGACAATCTGTTCGAGGATTCCCTGGAGAAGTTCGTGCGGTTTGCCCGCGAGCGGAACGCCCCGACCCTGGGGGCAGCGGAGCTGCCGGACCGTGCCCAGGCCCGCCTGTACGGGGTGCTCTCGGTGGACGAGCGCCAGCGGATCGTCCGGTTCGCGGAGAAGCCGAGGGAACCGGAATCGTCCCTCGTGTCGACCGCGGTCTACTTTTTTCCTCCGGGCACGCCGGACTTGGTGCTAGAATACGTTTCCTCTGTGAAGGCCGCCGATACCCTCGGATCCTTCATCGCGTGGTTGATTGCCCGCGTCCCGGTCTATGCCTCCCGGTTCCGCGGGGCATGGCTGGACATAGGCGACGTGGCCTCGTATCAGAAGGCACAGGAGAGCTTTCAATGACCAGTGCGCGGCATCGCTTCCTCTTCACCTCGGAATCCGTGACGGAAGGGCATCCGGACAAGCTAGCGGACCAGATCTCGGACGCCATCCTGGACGCCATCTACGAGAAGGACCCTCAAGGCCGCGTGGCCTGCGAGACCCTGGTGACTACGGGGCTGGCCTTCGTGGCGGGTGAGATCACCACGAGCTGCTACGTTGAGGTGCCCAAGGTGGTGCGCGGGGTGATCCACGACGTGGGCTACAACGATCTGGAATCCGGCTTCAACTACAAGACCTGCGGGGTGGTGACCGCCATCCAGGAACAGTCGCCGGACATCGCCATGGGGGTCGATATCGGCGGGGCGGGCGACCAGGGGATGATGTTCGGCTACGCCACCAGCGAGACGCATGAGGCGATGCCGCTGCCCATCCTCCTGGCGCATCAGCTCGTGCGGCGGCTGGCGGAGGTCCGGAAGAACCGGACCCTGCCGTACCTGCGTCCTGACGGAAAGTCGCAGGTGACGGTGGAGTACATCGGCGGCAAGCCGGCGCGGGTGACCAGCGTCGTGCTGGCCGCCCACCACAGCAGCCGGGTCTCGACGCCGAAGCTCCGGCGGGACCTCCGGGAGGCGGTCATTGACCCCATCATCCCGAAGGAGTTCCAGAGCTCCCAGACCCGGTACCTCATCAACGCCACGGGGCGGTTTGAGGTCGGCGGCCCGATGGCGGACACCGGCGTGACGGGCCGGAAGATCATCGTGGACACCTACGGCGGTTTCGGCCGGCACGGGGGCGGGGCCTTCAGCGGGAAGGATCCCACCAAGGTGGACCGCTCCGCCAGCTACATGGCCCGCTACATCGCCAAGACGATCGTGGCGGCGAAGCTGGCCGACCGGTGCGAGCTGCAGCTGGCCTACTGCATCGGGGTGCGGGAGCCGGTCTCCATCATGGTGAACACCTTCGGCACCTCCAAGGTCTCCGAGGAGTCCCTGGAGGGGGCGATCCCCCGCGTGTTCGATCTGACGCCGGTCGGCATCATCCGGGACCTCAAGCTGCGCCGTCCCATCTACCGCAAGACCGCCGCCTACGGCCATTTCGGCCGGAATGAGGGGGGCTTCACCTGGGAGGAGCTGGACAAGGTGGATGCCCTCAAGAAAGAGCTGGCCCATCCCGGCGGGAAGCGGTCCCGGCGCGGTGCGAAGCGCGGGTCGTCCCATTCCAGCACGCTGCACCTCATGCCGGACCGGGACGGCCTCCTCAAGGATCTGCCGACCCTGCGCCCTTCCGGCGAGACGAACTAGCGCGCGAGTGCCTTCCGACATCTCCGACCGCTCCCTGGCCAAGGCCGGCCAGGCCCGGATCGACTGGGCGGGCCGCTTCATGCCGGTCCTGGCGCAGATCCGCGCGCGTTTCCTGAAGGAGCGTCCGCTGCGCGGCCTGCGGATGAGCTGCTGCCTGCACGTGACGAGCGAGACCGCGCAGCTCGCCGAGGCCCTGCGGGCGGGCGGGGCCGAGGTCTCGGTCTGCGCCTCCAATCCCCTCTCCACGCAGGACGATGTCGCAGCCGCCCTCGCCGCCCGCGGCTTCCGCGTCTACGCCCGGCGCGGAGAGGACCGCAAGACCTACTACCGGCACATCCTGGCGTGCCTCGACTCCCAGCCGCATCTCACCATGGACGACGGGGCGGATCTGGTTTCCACGATCCATCAACGCTACCGGCACCTGGCCCCCAAGATGGTCGGCTCCACCGAGGAGACTACGACGGGGGTGATTCGCTTGAAGGCCCTGGCGGAACAGGGAAAGCTCCTCTTTCCCGTGGTGGCGGTCAACGATTCCCAGACCAAGTTCATGTTTGACAACCGCTACGGCACGGGGCAGTCCACGCTCGACGGCGTGCTGCGGGCGACCAACATCCTGATCTCCGGCTCGGTCGTCGTCGTCTGCGGTTACGGCTGGTGCGGGCGGGGGGTGGCGATGCGGGCGCGCGGCCTCGGGGCGCACGTGATCGTCTCCGAGGTCAATCCTGTCCGGGCGCTCGAGGCGGTGATGGACGGCTACGAGGTGATGCCGCTTTCCCGGGCGGCGGCGAAGGGGGATCTCTTCATTACCGTAACCGGCGACATTCGTGTGATCAGCCGGGCGATCTTCCAGCGGATGAAGGACGGGGCGATCGTCGCCAACAGCGGGCACTTCAACGTGGAGATCGATCTGGACGCCCTCAAGCGGATCAGCCGGCGCGTGCGCGAGATCAAGCCCCAGGTGGAGGAGTACACGCTCAGGAGCGGCCGGCGGATCCTCATCCTAAGCCAGGGCCGACTCGTGAACCTCTCCTGCGCCGAGGGGCACCCGGCCCAGGTCATGGACATGAGCTTCGCCAACCAGGCCCTCTCCGCCGAGTGGCTGGTCAGGCACCGGGGCCGGCTCACGCCGGAGGTCTACCGCCTACCGGAAGAGATTGACCGCCGCATCGCCGCCTTGAAACTGAAGAGCCGGGGGGTAGGGATTGACCGGCTCACCCCCGAGCAGAAGAAGTACCTCGCCTCCTGGGAATCCGGAACATAGGGACGCTTCATTTGGGGACAGTTCATTCCTTCAGCTTCCGCTTACCATCCCTGAAAAACGGGATACAACCGTTCCGGATCGGGTAGCTCGTAGGGCCGATCCGTCTTGACATACTCTCGGTAGCGAGACTGTCGCTCTCGGTCGGTGGATGCGAGGGAGAGATACCCAGGATCCGGCCTGAGGTTGAGATGTTTGTGGGGTTCGCCATAAGCGTAGAAACGATAGCTTGACCATGGATAATCCTCAGGCGAAGCCACCATGCCAGCTTGGATGGGATTGCGTTCAATGTATCTGCTGCACTCGGTCAGGTAACCGTCTTTTTCGATGAGGAAGCTCTTGTATCTGCCCTGCCAGAGGTGCCCGCTGAAGCCGTAACGTCGGCGGACCCACCAGTTGTAGGAGAGCTGAACGCCCTGCATCGCCTTTTCCAGATCATCCCCATCTCCGGAGAAGGCCAGAAGGTGAATGTGGTTAGTCATCAGGCTGTAGTGAGACAATCGGAGGGAATAACGGTCTTGGTATTCCCGCAGCAGGGCTAAGTACCGGCAGAAATCCCCCTCTGCACGGAATAGAATTTGGCGGTTGTTCCCCCTCGCGAGGATATGGTACCAGCTTTCAGGTGCAATGACCCTGGCGGTTCTAGGCACGAATATGCACGCTCCGAAGAGTAATTGCGATAATATCAAAGATTATACTTTAATTCAAGCAGGATCGGTACAAGGGAACCCAACTGGAGTCGGCAGGTGGGATGAAGTGTCCCTAAATGAAGCGTCCCTATTTAGGCGAGCTTTTCCCAGATCTTCCGGATCCCGTACCAGCCAAACAGAACCGGGGCGATCCAGGCGGCGAGGAAAGGGGGAAGATGCCCTCCCTTGCCCAGCGCGATCGCCAGCGCGTTGGCCCCGTAGAAGACGAGCCCAATCCCCAGTCCCATGCTGAGACCCAGCACCGCGCCACCCCGGACCGGCTGGATGGAAAATGGGATGCCGATCAGCGTCAGGACGAGGCAGGCCAGGGCGGCGGCCGGCTTGGCGTAGAGGTCCACCTTCAGCTTCCGGATCGTTCCTCCCCCGGCGGCCCGCAGCCGCCGGATGTAATCGGCCAGATCCCTCGTATTCATGAAGGAGGCCTGCGATCCCGATTTCTCCAGCACCTCGGGCCGGTCCCCGGCCTGGATGACCTTGGCCTCGAAGGGAACCGGCCGGCCGACAGTGGTTCCGCTCGGGGTGAAGTGGAGGATCGTGCCGTTCAGGAACCGCCAGCTCGAGCCGGTCCAGACCGCCGAGGCCGCGGTCACCCGGCGCAGGAGTCTCAAGTCCTCCCCGTGCTGGAGGATCACGATCCCCTCCATCGTTTTCGTCACCGGATCAAAGGCGCGGGCATACAGCAGGGTGTGTCCCTTGCCGTACGCGGCCAGGTGCTCGATCGTCCGGATCACGCGGTGGGGCTTTTTGGGATCGGGGGGGCGCTCCAGCCGACTTTCCTTGATCTGGCGCGTGGAGAGGGCCGCCTGCGGCGCGATGGTCTCGTTGATGACGAGGACCGCCACCGAGAGGATCACCCCCATCCAGACGAGCGGCCGCGCGATCATCCAGGGATCCACCCCTGCCGCCCGCATCGCCATGATCTCGCGGTGCCGGTTGAACTGGCTCAGGGTATAGAGGGTGGCCATGAGGCAGGCGAAGGGGGCCACCTGCACGAAGACCAGCGGCACCATGGTGCCGTAGTAGGCGGCCAGGATCTTCAGTGGCACGCGGTGGCGAAGGATCTCATCCAGGTGGCCGAGGAGGTCGAGCACCAGGTACAGCCCGATGAAAACTCCCAGGCACCAGAGGAGCGGGGCCAGGTACGCCTTCAGGGTATACCGATCGAGGATCTTCATGGGCAACAGCTGGGACGGCACGGCGATGTCTGCCGACCGTCCGGCGGGGGGTGGGGTGAGCAGGCGTCGGAGGCCCGAGCGGGCATGGTCTCCACGCCCGGCAGCTTCTTCCTGGGCGTGGAGGAGCGAGGGCCGACGCCGAGCGCAGTCCCGCTCGCTGGGCGGGACAAGCGTCCTGCGAATCCCCGCACCCTGACGGACGGTCGGGCAATCATTGCCGGGCGGTGCGCCAGAGGAGCGCCAGACCGAAGGCGAGGAAAGCGATGTTGCCGATCCACAACGCCGGGCCGGCGGGCAGGATTCCCTTCTGCGCCAGGATCTGTCCGAGCGCAAGGAGAAGGTAGTAGCCGAGAAAGAGGACGACGCTCAAGCCCAGCCCGACCGATCGCTGGGCCCGCCGGGTCGTGATCCCCAGGGGCAGGCCGGCCAGGATGAAGACGAACGGGGAGAAGGCCATCGCCACGCGGCGGCTCGCCTCGATCTGAAGGGGAGTGGCATCGATCCCCTGCTCCTGAAGCCGGGCGGCCTCCTCCCGGAGGGAACCTAAGCTCATGTCCTTCGGCTTGCGGCTGAGCTTGCCGGGATCCTTCCCCTCCGCGAGGATGAGGTTCATCGTGTAGGTGGCAAACTCCAGCTTGTAGAATTTCGACGGTTCTTTCGGATCCGGCTCGTCGGCTGAGCCCTGGTACAGCTTGAGCAGCACCCGGCGCTCCTGGGGGATCGGGATGAACTCGCCCCGCTCCGCGACGATGGTGCGGGTCGGGCGGTCCGGCGCCGGCTCGTAGATCCGAACCTTCTTCAGCCGGTTGCCCTCCACCTCGTAGATGAACAGGATGTACGGCTTGAACTCCTTGATGAAGGTCCCCGGCTCGAGGAAAGCGGTGGGATTTCGAATCCCGATCTCCAGCAGGAGCTGGCGGGTGGCGTAGTGGGACCAGGGGACGACCTGGTTGTTGAGGGGGATCAGGGCCAGGCTGAGGAGCAGGCCGACGAGCAGGATGGGGGCGGCGATGGAGAGGAAGCTCACACCGGAGGCCTTCATCGCCAGGATCTCCCGGTCACTGGAAAGCTTGCCGAAGGCCAGCAGGGTCCCCGTGAGGACCGCCATCGGCACGGTGTAGCAGAGCAGGGTGGGGATGAGCAGCCCGAACATCTGCAGGATGGCCAGGGGGGAGACCCCCTTGTTGATCAGGAGGTCCGCCAGCTTGATGAGATTGCCGACCAGCAGGATGAAGGTGAACAGGATCAGCGCCATCCCGGTGGGCTGCAGCAGCTCCTTGAGGAGATAGGTGCGCAGGATCCTCATCCCGCCTCCGTTTCAGCGCTCGGCACGAAATCCCGACGGGCGTGGGCCAGGGTGAGCAGCGCCACGCGGACGGCTCCGGCGTCCCGCAGCTGCTTCGCGCAGGCGCGCGCCGTGGATCCGGTGGTGAAGATGTCATCCACGAGAAGGACGCGCCGCCCGCGCACCGCGGCCTCCCGCCGCAGGGAGAAGGCCCCGGCGACATTGCGCTGCCTCTGGCGCTCGCTCAGCCCCGCCTGCGGCTGGGTGGCGCGCGATCGAATCAAGAGGTCCGTTCGAAACGGGATCCCCAGGCGATGCGCCACGGCGCGGCCCAGCCGCTCGGCCTGATTGAAGGTCCGCTCCCTGCGCCGTGTTGAGTGCATCGGCACCGGCAGGCAGAGGTCCGCCGGATCGGCGCCGCACCGAAGCCGGACCGATTCGGCCATCCAATCGGCCAGGGTGGGGACGAGGGAAATCCGCCCGTGATACTTCAGGGCCACCGCCAGACGCCGGACGGTGCCCTCATAGAGGAAGGGGCTGATGACCTGCTCGAAGGGCGGCGGGGATCGGCGGCACTGGCGGCACAGCTCCACCCCGGCCCCCGAGCCGTGAAGCGATCTTCCGCACGAGCGGCACCAGGGCGGTCGATTGCGCGGAAGCCGGGCGGAGCAATCCGGACAAAGCGGTCTCCCCGGTCCCTCCTCCAGCGGGAGATGACAGCCCAGGCAGGAAGCGGGGAAAAAGAGGGAAATCGATCCGCGGGTGAGAAGCCGCAAGGCCGGGAACATGCGTCGAGGATAACACACCCCGCCTGGACTGTGTCAACGCAGCTTCCGGCGGGAGTTTGAGGCGGGCCGGCTTGACAAGCCGACACGGA
>CAYFHV010000057.1:7480-9911 GCA_964343105.1 uncultured Planctomycetia bacterium
GCCGCCTGGCGCTCGCAACGCGGCTCACGCGGGGTTGCGGAACCGGCTCTTAATCAGGTTGGACGCCGAGCTCTTTCGCCTGCTGTTTCAATGGCTCCACCGACCGGCGCTGGACCCATTCTGGAATGGAATCACCCATCTCGGAGACAGAGGGATGGTTCTGGCACTGGCGGCGGGTGGGCTTGCGCAGGCGGCGTGGCTGCGGGCCAGGGCCCGGCGGTCCTCCAGCGAGGGGGAAGAAGGATTCCCTTTGCTGGCCCCTTGGCTCGGAATCGGGATTGCTGCCGGTATGGCGGGCTGGGTGAAGGGGCTGCTGAATCGCCCCAGACCCTTCGAGGTCATCGGGGGTATAGAAACGGCCTCCCTGGAACGGGGGTTCTCTTTTCCCTCGGGACACACCACGCTGGCCTTCGCGCTGGCGACGGCGGTGGGGCTGCGGTGGCCGCGCTGGAGGGCGGTGAGCTTCGGCCTGGCCGCTGCGGTGGCGCTGTCCCGTGTGGCGCTGGGGCTTCACTGGCCCAGCGATCTCTTGGCGGGCGCTCTGTTGGGTTGGGGTGTGGTTTCGGGTGTGGCTTGGGTGGAGAGGATCTGGTTTGCACCAAAAAAACTTAGAGGAGGGTGATCTGACGATGGTTCGGAAGACGGATCTGTGTGGTCTTCTTGTCCTTTCGCTTTGCCTGCTGCCCTCGGCTGGATGGGCGCAGCAGGAGCACGGCGGTACGACAGCAGCGCCGGCCGCTCCGAAGGAGCACGGCGGCCAGGAGCATGGCGGGGCGACGGCGGCCCCGGCAGCGACGCAGGAGCATGGCGGCGCGGCGCCTGCGGCCCAGGCTCCGCAGCCGGCACCGGCCGAGGTGCCGGCGCCTCCCGCCTTGAAGCCGATCACGATTACCTTCACGGGTGATCTGACAGCCCTGGACACGAGCGCCACTCCGGCGAGCATGACGGTCCAGGATCGCTACGGCGTCAAGAAGGAGATCGCTTGCCCGGGCGACTGCAAGATCACGGCAGGGGCGGAGGCCAAGACCCTGGCCGACCTGAAGGTGGGCGACAAGCTGACCGTGGAGTACACGTATGACGTCGCCACCGGAAAGAGAGCGGCTCAGGCGATCAACGTCGGAGAGGCGACTGCGGCGACCCGGTAAGTCTGGTTGCTTGTTGCTGAAAGGGGCCGGGTCCAACGGGACCTGGCCCCTTCTGGTTCCATGAGGATCGAAGGATGAAGATCGGCGAGGTTCTCACGCTCCGGATTGAGGAGCTGTCGCCGCGCGGCTACGGGGTGGCGCGGGCGGATGGGGAGGAGCTGTCCGTTCAGGGCACGCTGCCCGGGGATCGGATCCAGGCCAGGGTGACCCGCCGGCAGAGGGGCAAGGCGGAGGGCCGCCTGGTGAAGATGGAGGCGGCCGGCCCGGATCGGGTGCTGCCCCGGTGCAGGCATTTCGGGCCCTGCGGCGGCTGTTCCCTTCAGCACATGGGCTATCCGGCGCAGACGCAGTGGAAGCGGATGGTCTTGGAGGAGACGCTGCGCCGGGAAGGCGGCTTCGAGCGGCTGCCGGATACCGAGGTGATCCCCATGGAGGACCCCTGGGCGTATCGGAGCAAGATCGAATTCACCTTCAGCCAGGAGGGGGACCGGATCACCCTCGGCTTTCACGAGAGGGGCTCCTTCCAGAGGATCGTGGACATTGTCCGATGCGAGATCGCCCCGCCGCAGGTGAGCCGTCTGCTGGAGGCGGTGAAAGGGGCCGCCCAGCGCTCGGGGCTCAAGGCGTACAACCCGAAGATCCATCAGGGATTCTGGCGGTATGCCGTGGTGCGGGTCAGCCGGGCGAGCGGCGAGCTCCTGCTTGTGGTGGTCACCAACGACGGTCCGGCGCAGCCGCTGGAGGAGATGGTCAGGGGGGTTTCCCGTGAGGTTCCTCAACTCAAGAGCATCTATTGGGGCGTCTCGACGAAGGTGTCGGATGTGGCTTCGGCGGAGCGGCTCACCCACTTGGCCGGGTCGGAGTTTCTGGAAGACCGGGTGGGCGAGCTTAAATTCCAGATCGGGCCCACGCAGTTCGTCCAGCCGAACCTCACCCTCGCCGGCCGGGTCTACGAGGCGATCCGCGCACGCGCCGGGCTCACCGGCCGCGAGGCGGTGTACGACCTGTACTGCGGGATCGGCCTCATCGCTCTGTCTCTGGCGGTTGAGGCCCGCGTGGTATACGGGGTCGAATCGGACCAGCAGAACGTCGATTCCGCGCAGCGGAATGCCCAGCTCAATGGGATCTCGAACGCCGTTTTTCTCTGGGGCCGGGTGGAGGATCTTCTGAAGAACCGAGCCCTGTTCCGGACCGGCCCCAGGCCGGAGGTGGTGGTGCTGGATCCTCCGCGCGCAGGCCTGCATCCGGAGGTGTACGGTCCCCTCCTGGAAGCCGGCGTGGAGCGG
>CAYFHV010000058.1:0-9846 GCA_964343105.1 uncultured Planctomycetia bacterium
GATCAGAAGGGGTACGGATTCATCACCCCCGAGAACGGGAAGGATGTCTTCGTGCACTACTCCGCGATTCAAGGGGAGGGTTTCAAGACCCTCCGGGAGGGTGAATCGGTGGAGTTCGACATCACCACCGGCCCCAAGGGCGAGCAGGCCTCCAACGTGAGGCGGCTTACCCAGAGCAACGCGTAAGGCTCACACCCTCAGCGATTGCTTTTGACTTAAGGCCCGGGAGATTTTTCTCCCGGGCCTGATTTTTTTCTGGCGGGGGAGGCATGGTGAACCCTTTCGGCGTGAGCGAGGCTAAGGCGCGGGATCTGGCCGAGCGACTGCACCGGCTGGGCGTGCGGGAGGAGGATCTGGAGGAAAGCTTTATCCGCTCCCGGGGACCCGGCGGCCAGAATGTGAACAAGGTCTCCACCTGCGTGGTTCTGAAGCACCGGCCCAGCGGGATCGAGGTCAGGGTGCAGCGGGAGCGCTCCCAAGCGCTGAACCGGTTCCTCGCCCGCCGGCTGCTGGCAGACCGGCTGGAGGAAGCGGTGCTGGGGCGGCTCTCCGCCGAGCGCCGGAGGATCTACCGGATCCGTCGCCAGAAGCAGAGACGCTCCCGCCGCACGCAGCAGAAGCTGCTGGCCGCCAAGCGCCTCCACTCCCTCAAGAAACAGAAGCGCCGCCGGCCCTCCCTGGATGAATGAACGACTCGCGGCCGATCGGACGGTCGCCGCGTACCGGCTGCAGGCCCGCCGGGCGATCGCCAACTGGAGCCGGGGCCGGCGAGTCCCAGCCTTCCTGAAGCAGTTCGTATCGAACCTTCCCTCTGGAGCGCGGGTCCTCGACTATGGCTGCGGGATCGGGCGCGAGATGCGCTGGATGGAGCGCGGTGGACTGCGTGTGGAGGGAGTGGACGCCACGCTGGAGTTCGTGCGGGAGGCCCGCCGCCGGTGTCCGGGGGTTCCGATCGGGCACGCTCGATTTGAGAGCGTCGCGCTGGAGCCGGACGCGTACGACGGGATCTGGTGCAACGCAGCCCTCATGCATGTCTCCCCCGAAGAGCTCAGGCGCCAGCTCGCCAAACTGCACCGGGCGCTGCGGCCGAGGGGCATGCTGGGGCTCACCCTCGCCTGGGGAAGCCGCAGGGGCCTCGTGAAGCGGGATTGGATCCCGGGCAGGTACCTGGCGGGCTACCGCCGGGATGAAGCGGCCCGGCTCCTGCGGGGGTGGCAGCTTCTGTCGCTGAAGGTGGTCTCGCGGGACGGCCGGAAGGGACGCTGGATCCAGATTCTGGCTCGTCCGGATTTGATACACTAGAACGGATCCCTCCCATGGAGAAGAACGGTTTTTCGGATGCGGCGGTGATCTCCTTCGAGAGCCGGCTGATGGAGCCGATGGCGGAGAGCATCCGCCGCAACGGCGGCCGGCCGGTGAGCGCCCCCTCCCTGCGCGAGGTCCCCCTGGAAGAGAACCTGCAGGCCTTCGCCTTCGCCGAGAAGCTGTTCGCGGGGAAGATCGACATGCTGATCTGCCTGACCGGCGTGGGGACCCGGACCCTGCTGCAGGCCCTCTCCACCCGGTTTGACCTGGCGAAGGTTCTGGAGGCGCTGGGGCGGATCACCGTGGTGGCGCGCGGCCCCAAGCCGATCCGGGTCCTGAAGGAGTACGCGATCCCCATCACCCTGACGATCCCGGAGCCGAACACCTGGCGGGAAATCCTGGAAACGCTGGATGAGAGCGCGCGCGGCATCACGCTGGAGGGCAAGACGGTGGCGGTTCAGGAGTACGGGATCTCCAATGCACAGCTCATCGATGGGCTGAAGGAGCGGGGGGCCAACGTCCTGCGGGTTCCGGTCTACCGCTGGGATCTGCCGAAGGACACGGCGCCGCTCCTGGCCGGGATCCGCCAGGTGATCGAGGGGCAGGTGCAGATCGCCGTCTTCACGAACGCCGCTCAGGTTCACCATCTGCTCCGGTTCGCCTCCGGCGAGGGACTGGAGAAGGGGCTGCGGGAGGGCTTGAGGCGCGTGGTGATCGCCTCGGTGGGTCCCACGACGACGGAGGCGCTTCTCGAGGCGGGGCTTGCGGTCGATTTCGAGCCGACGCACCCGAAGATGGGGGTGCTGGTGACGGAGCTGGCCGATCGGGCGGAACAGCTCGTGCGCGAGAAGAGGGAGGGCCCGACGCGGCCCTCCTGGCGGACGCGCCCGGCCTCGGCCGGTGCGCCTGGATCGAGGGAAGAGGCCGCGTTCTTGAGGGCGTGCCGGCGGCAGCCGGTTCCCTTCACCCCGATCTGGCTCATGCGGCAGGCGGGAAGGTACCTCAAGGAGTACCGGGCGATCCGGAACAAGGTTCCGTTCGCCGAGCTGTGCAAGAATCCGCAGCTCGCGGCGGAGGTGACGGTGGTGGCGGCCGAGCGCCTCAAGGCCGACGCTGCCATTATCTTCTCGGACCTGCTGCTCATCCTGGAGCCGATGGGGCTGGCGCTGGAATACGGGGCGGAGAACGGGCCGGAGGTGGCCGGGAAGGTGGCCAGCGCGCAGGAGATCGATCGGCTGGCCGAAGTGGAGCCGGCCGAGTCGCTTACCTTCGTTTTCGAGGCGGTGCGGATCGCGCGGAGCGCCCTGAGCCCGCAGGTGCCGCTCATCGGATTCTCCGGGGCGCCCTTCACGCTGGCCTCGTATCTCCTGGAAGGGGGAAGCTCCCGTTCGTTCCTCCGGACGAAGCAGCTCATGCACACCGACCCCGGGGCCTGGAAGGCCCTCATGGAGAAGCTGGTGCGGGCTCTGGTGAAGCACCTCAACAAGCAGATCGAGGCCGGCGCCGATGCGGTGCAGATCTTCGACAGCTGGGTGGGGTGCCTCGCCCCGGCCGATTACCGGGAGCAGGTGCTCGCCCATACCCAGGCGTTGATCCAGGGGGTCAAGCCGGGGGTTCCGGTGATCCATTTCGGGACCGGGACGGCGGCGTTCCTGAAGGAAATGCGCCAGGCCGGCGGGGATCTGATCGGTGTGGACTGGAGGGTGGAGCTGGACAAGGCCTGGGAGGCGGTGGGGCATGATGTCGGGATCCAGGGGAATCTGGACCCGGCGGTCCTGCTCTCTCGTCGGGAGGTGATCCGTGAGCATGTGGAGCGGATCCTCGCCCAGGCGGGTGGCCGGCCGGGGCACATCTTCAACCTAGGGCATGGGGTGCTGCCCAACACGCCGGAGGAGAACGTCCTTTACCTCGTCGAGACGGTGCACGAGCTGAGTCAGCGTTGAAGCGGACTGTCATCATCGGAGGCGGTATCTCCGGGCTGGCGCTGGCACACCGGCTCGCCGAGCTCAGCCGCGGGGCCGCTCATCCGATTACCCTGCTTGAAGCCAGCCCCCGGTTCGGCGGTCTCATCGAAACGCGCCGGCAGGATGGCTTTCTGCTGGAGGGGGGGCCGGATGGGTTTCTGGCAGAGAAGCCAGGGGCGGTCGAGCTGTGCCAACGGCTTGGGATCGCGGGAGAGCTGGTTCAGACCCGTGCCGATTTTCGTCGGCTGTACGTCCTGCAGCGGGGGAGTCTCGTCGAGTTCGAACGATGTGAAGAAAAGCTGCGTCAGCAGCTCGCCCGCCGCTTCTACGGGATGGAGGCGGGGAATCCCCGATACGACCAGTTCGTGAGCCTTCGGGATGGGCTGGGCAGGTTGGTGGAACGATTGCTTGAGCAGATCCCGGAGGTGCGATTGCTTTCCAGCACCCCGGCCTGCGGGCTGGAACGAACGGGTGCGGGCTGGAAGATCCATCTTCAGGGCGCAGAAACCCTTGAGGCCGAGGCGCTTTGCCTGGCGCTGCCGGCCCCTCAGGCGGCGGGGCTCACGAGGTCCTTCGCTCCGCAGATCGCCGATCTGCTGGAAGAGATCCGTTACATTCCGGTGGCCACCGTGAATCTGGGTTTCCGGAAAGAGGATCTGCCCGCGCTGCCCAAGGGATTCGGCTATGTGGTCCCGGCGGATGCCATCGAGACGGTGCTGGGCTGCACATTCTCCGACTTCAAATTCCCGGGGCGCGCCCCCGAAGGGGGAGCCCTTCTTCGGATCTTTGCAGGGGGATCGGTTCGGCCTGAGGCGGTGACGCAGCCGGATGGAACGCTGGTGGAAGGGATCCGGTCGGAGCTCAAGCGGCACCTGGGGCTCCTCGCCAGACCGCGACTGGTCTGGATCCGCCGATATCCGAACGCCGTGCCGGAGCATGCCCCAGGAAACTCGGGGGGCATGGAAGCCCTGGAGAAAGCCCTGGAGAAAGAAACCGAGCGCTGGCCCGGCCTTTACCTGACCGGCTGCCGGGGCGTGGGCCTGCCCGACCGCATCCGCCAGGCGGTGCTCACCGCCGAGCGAATGGTCCAGGAGATTCGGCAGTGATAAGGTTCGACCACGTGCTCCTCATTGGATTCGGAGGGCCGACCCGGCCGGAGGAGGTCCGGCCTTTTCTGGAACGGGTGACCGAGGGCCTCCGGATCCCGGAGGCGCGCCTTCAGGAAGTGGCGCGGCATTACGAGGTGACCGGCGGTGTCTCTGCCTACAACCCGCTCGCCAGGAAGCTCTCGGAAGGGCTGGAGCAGGATCTGGCCGGCAATGGCGCTCCCCTTCCGGTCTTTCTGGGGATGAGGAACTGGCATCCGCTTCTGCCGGATGTCCTACGGACAATCCAGGGGCGCGGACTTCGGCAGGGGATCGGGGTCATCCTGGCTCCCCA
This sequence comes from uncultured Planctomycetia bacterium, assembly GCA_964343105.1. Taxonomy (GTDB): domain Bacteria; phylum Omnitrophota; class Gorgyraeia; order 1-14-0-20-64-10; family 1-14-0-20-64-10; genus CAYFHV01. The sequence continues at coordinate 4,710 of CAYFHV010000058.1, forward strand.
CCGGTCCGAGGCGAGCTTCGACCGGTACCTGGCTGGTCTCGAGGCGGCGCTCCGAGAAACATCGGCAGGGCTCTTCTACGAGTCCCTCGGCCCGTGGTACGATCATCCTCTCTTCATCGAGGCGCAGGCCGCCCGGGTTCTGGAGATGCAGGAAAGGCAGGGAGGGGCTGCGGCGGCAAGCACGCACCTGCTCTTCACCGCGCACTCCATTCCCCTGGAGATGGCGCGCCGGTGCCGGTACGAGGAGGAGGTGAGCACCTCCAGCCGGAGGATCGCCGAGCGGCTGGGGGTGAACGACTGGTCTGTCGCGTACCAGTCCCGCAGCGGCCCGCCCGGACAGCCGTGGCTTGAGCCGGATCTGCTCGCCGCTGCGCGGGACCTGGCCGGCCGGGGGATCCAGGCCCTGGTGGCGGTGCCGGTCGGGTTTCTCTTCGATCACACGGAGGTGCTTTACGATCTGGATGTGGAGCTCCGGGTGGCCGCGGAGCAGGCGGGCCTGCGTTACTCACGGGCTTCCACCGTGATGGACCATCCGATCTTTGTGGAGATGCTTTCGCAGCTCATCCGGACGCAGGCGGACCGCAACGGAGAGGGAAGATGACGAGGACTGCCGAGACGGTGCTGGAGACGAATCTGCAGGGGATCCGGCGCTTCAAGAAGGGGAAGGTGCGGGACCTGTACGACCTGGGAGAAGAGCTTCTCATCGTCGCCACGGACCGGATCTCCGCCTTCGACGTCGTGATCCCGACCGGGATCCCGTTCAAGGGGGCGGTGCTCACGCAGCTCTCGGCCTTCTGGTTTGAGAAGGTGAAGGCCTTGACCCCGTCGCACTTCATCTCGTCCGACATCCGCCAGATCACCGCGCGGCATCCGGAGCTGGCGCCCCATCAGCGCCTGCTGGCCGGCCGCTCGATGCTGGTCCGGAGGGGCCAGGTGGTCCCCATCGAGTGCGTGGTGCGGGGGTACCTGTCCGGATCCGGCTGGAAGGATTATCTGAAGAGCGGCGCGGTCTGCGGGGTCCCGCTGCCGGAGGGCCTCCAGGAATCGGAGGAGCTGCCGGAGCCCATCTTCACGCCGGCGACGAAGGCAGAGGAGGGGCATGATCTCAACATCAGCGAAGAGGAGATGTCCCGGCGGGTGGGGCAGGGGCTCACCGGGAAGCTTAAATCGGTGAGCCTCAAGGTCTACACCCTGGCGCAGGATTACGCCAGGACGCGCGGGATCCTGATCGCCGATACGAAGTTTGAGTTTGCGCTCCGGGACGGCGAGCTCCTGCTCGTGGACGAGCTGCTCACGCCGGATTCCTCCCGGTTCTGGCCGAAGGGGGAGTACCAGCCGGGCCGGCCGCAGGCGAGCTTCGACAAGCAGTTCGTGCGGGACTACCTGGAGGGCATCCGGTGGGATAAGAGCCCGCCGGCCCCGGCCCTCCCGGAGGAGATCGTCCGCAAGACGAGCGAGATCTACCTGCAGGCGCTGCAGCAGCTCACCGGCAAGGGCCTTTCATAGGAAGGAGGAGGGCGATGGCCTCTTTGAAAAAATCGGTTCGGGTGGGGATCCTCATGGGGAGCGAGAGTGACCTCTCCAAGATGGAGAAGGCGGCGGAGGTCCTGAAGCAGTTCGGCGTCCCGCACGAGATGAAGGTGATCTCCGCCCACCGCCTGCCGGACCGGGTGGCGGAGTACGCCAGCTCGGCGGAGAAGCGGGGGATCCAGGTGCTCATCGCCGGGGCGGGGATGGCCAATCACCTGGCCGGGACCCTGGCGGCCCGGACCACCCTGCCGGTCATCGGGGTCCCCCTGAGCGGATCGGCCCTTTCCGGGGTGGATGCCCTCTACTCCACGGTGCAGATGCCCAAGGGGATTCCGGTGGCGACGGTGGCGGTGGATCTGGCGGCCAACGCCGCCTTCCTGGCGGTGGAGATCCTGGCGCTCGGCGATGCCAAGCTGGGACGGAAGCTCAAACAGTACCGGCAGGCCGAGCGGAAGAGACTGGAGACGTCCCTCTCCGAATGAAGCCCGTGGTTGCGGCGCGTGCAGCTCATCCTGTATGACCTCGATGGGACCCTCGTCGACACGCGGGAGGACATCGCCCGGGCGGCCAATCACATGCGGGCGGCGATGGGGCTTGCGTCCCTGCCGCGGGAAGCGATCTGCGCCCACGTCGGCTGGGGCTTGAGCCAGCTCGTGCAGAGCTGCCTGGGAACCGGCGAGCCGCAGGCCATCGAGGAAGGGATCCGGATCTACCGGGCCCATTACGCCGAGCATCTTCTGGATCACACCGTTCTCTACCCCGGGGCTCAGGAGCTTCTGGAGCATTTTCGAAACAGGCGCCAGGCGGTGGTGACCAACAAACCCAACCCTTACTCCCGCGAGATCCTGACTGCCCTGGGCGTGGCCGGTTATTTCTTCGAGATTGTGGCGGGCGACTCCGGCTTTGCCAAGAAGCCGGACCCCCAGGCGATCCAGGCGCTGATGGAGCGGGCAGGGGTGCCGGCAGGGGAGACGCTTCTCGTCGGCGACAGCCCGATCGACGTGGAGACCGGCCGCCGGGCGGGGGTGAAGTGTGCCGCGGTGGGCCACGGCTTTTCCCCGGAGGAGGAGCTCGAGAAGGCCTGCCCCGACTGGGCGGTGAGGGATCTCCGGGAGCTCCTGGATCTGGCGAGGAGCGAGCAATGGTAGCCCGCAGGCCCTACACCACGGGCCACACCCAGGTGGACCGGAAGATCGCGGAGCTTCTGGAATCCTTCGGCGACGGTTTCGATCGGGAGCTGCTGGCGGAGATGGTCACCTCCATCTACCGCTTCGGTCAGGATGGGGCCTCGACGATCGATCTGAAGATCGTCAACAGCGCGGTGAAGGAGCTGCGCTACGCCTTCAAGGTGTTCCAACCCTATCGCCACATCCGTAAGGTCGCCATTTTCGGATCGGCCCGCACGCCGCGCGGGGAGTCCTCTTACGAGATGGCCAGGGAGTTCGGCCGGATCATGGCCCGGTCGAGGTGGATGGTGATCACCGGTGCGGCCAGCGGCATCATGAAGGCCGGCCACGAGGGGGCGGGTCGGGAGGCCAGCTTCGGCCTCAACATCCGGCTTCCCTTCGAGCAGGAGGCGAACCCCGTCATCGCCCGCGACAGGAAGCTGGTGAGCTGCAAGTACTTCTTCACACGGAAGCTCCTCTTCATCAAGGAATCGGACGCCACGGTCCTCTTCCCCGGAGGGTTCGGGACGCTCGACGAGGGCTTCGAATGCCTGACCCTGGTCCAGACGGGCAAAAGCGTTCCGCGCCCCATCGTCTTCGTGGATTATCCGGACGGGCACTTCTGGGGGCCCCTCCTGAAGTTCTTCGACGACGCCTGTCGCGAGGAGAAGATCGCCTCCAGCGACCGGTCGCTCTACACGGTGGCCCGTTCGGCGAGAGAGGCCGCCGCCCAAGTCAGGGGATTCTACCGGGTGTATCACTCCATGCGGTACGTGGGGGAGGAGGCGGTCTTCCGCCTCCAGAAGCCAATGCCGGATCGGGTGGTTCGGGATCTCTCCAGGGAGTTTGGGGACATCCTGGTCTCCGGAAGGATCCGGCAGGGGGAGGCCCTCTCCGAGGAGGAGGAGAGCCAGCGGGACGAGCCGGAGCTGCAGAAGCTGCCGCGGCTCATCTTCCGTTTCAACCGCAGGGACTACGGCCGCCTGGTGGAGCTCATCCACCGCATCAACGCCAGCTCCTGAACCGGCCCCTCAACCGGGCCCGATCCAAAGCCCCCTTCCCCAGTCTGTCAATATGTAGTAAAATTGCTACTGAATGCCATACCTGCCGTTTGCCCGATCACTGGCGCTGTGGAGGATCGAGCGGGGGCTCAGCCAGGAGGAGCTCGCCCGACGGGCGGGGATCCCTCGGCCGAACCTCTCGGCCATCGAGCGGGGCAAGCGAGACCTCACCCTGGCGACGCTAAGGGCGCTCGCCGGGGCGCTCCATGTTCGCCCCGGGGTTCTGGTGGACGGTATCCCTCCGAGGGCGGAGGAGGGGAAGGCGCCGCTCTCCCGGGAGGAGATGGAGCGTGTGGCGGACAGGGTGGTTTGGGGCGGATCGGCGCGAAACCGGAGGGAGCGGGCGCTCGTGGAAGCGCTGAGGAGCTTGGTCTGGCACCGGTTGACCCCGATCCAGAGGGGCGGCGGAGATCCCCGCAGAGGGTACCGGTCTGCAGCCAGGGCCTGGTTGTGGCTGAGGTCCACTTATCCCCCGGAGGCGGTGAAGTCTCTCCTTCAACGGATCACGGATCGGGAGGCGCGGGCAGCATGAGGAAGCAGATCCATGAATTCTTCGAGGTTCTTGCACGGGAGCTTAACCAGCCCGCGCGGGTCATCCTGATCGGAGCGGCCGCCGGCGCGCTGTGGGGTTCGGTACGGCCCAGCCAGGATGTGGACTTCGAGATTCAGGTGACCGGCCCCAGTCCTTCCGGTGAGCGGGGTGTCCAGAGGGCGATTCAGCGGGCCGTGGAGGCGACCGGGATTCAGGCGAACTACGCCGAGGAGATTGGCCGCTGGGGCATGATCTCTCTTGCGGACTACCGCAGGCATACGGTCCTCTACCGCCGATTTGGAAAGCTGGAGCTTCGCCTGCTCGATCCTGCCTACTGGGCGATCGGGAAGCTGGACCGCTACGTGCAATCGGACGTGCAGGATCTGCTCTTCGTCCTCAGGAAGCGGAAGCCCTCCCCGGACCACGTAGCCCAGGTCTGGGGACGGGCACTGCGCCAGAGCCCCCTCTCGGAGACGAAGCTGCTCTTCCGCAGGCACGTCGAGCATTTCTTGCGCGCTCATGGGCGGGAGATCTGGGGGAAGCGGTTAGACCCGGCATCAGCGATCCAGGCATTCCACCGCCACGCCGGCGTATCGGTTTGAGGCCGGCTCTTAACTCGGGGTTGCCGGGTATTTCTTGTGCTCGAGGCGGGACAAGTAGGAGTAGGCGCAGGGGACGACGAAGAGGGTGAGCAGGGTGGAAAGAAGGATCCCGCCGATCACCGTGATCGCCATGGGGATCCGGGTCTCCGCCCCCGGGCCGAGGGCCATGGCCGGCGGGATGGCGGCGGCGATGGTGGAGATGGAGGTCATCAGGATCGGGCGCAGCCGGATGGGGCAGGCCTCCAG
>CAYFHV010000059.1:0-9606 GCA_964343105.1 uncultured Planctomycetia bacterium
GGACCGAGGCCGGCAAGCAGGCGGCCGCCCGGCTCAAGTCCATTGATGACATCGTCAAGGGGAACACCGAGACGGTCAAGGGATTGGAAAAACGGGCCAAGGAGATTGCCGTGATCGTCGGCACCACCAAGGACATCGCCGATCAGACCAACCTGCTGGCGTTAAACGCCGCGATCGAGGCGGCCCGCGCGGGAGAGGCCGGGCGCGGTTTTGCGGTAGTCGCGGATGAGATCCGGAAACTCGCTGAAGGGACCAAGAAGGCGGCCACCCAGATTGAGGGGATGGTGACCACGATTTCCGAGTCCACCGCCTCCGTGGTGGGTGGGATGACCACAGGGACCCAGCAGGTGACCGAGTCGATTGACATCGTCAACCAAGCCCTGGGGATCCTGGACCAGATCGGTGTGGGCGCTCAGGAGATCACCTCAAAGGCCCAAGAGATCTCCAAGGCGACCTCCGAGCAGGCCGGTGGGGCCCAGGCGGTGGCCAAGACCACCGAGGAGATCGCCACGACCTCTGAGCAGGCCGCGGTGGGCGCTGAGCAGATGTCCACCACGATCCAGCAGCAGACCACCGCGATGCAGCAAATGACCACTTCCGCCCAGAATCTTTCAACCCTGGCGGAAGAGCTCCGGACCGCCTTGAGGCGGTTTAAGATCGTCACGAATAATGAAGAAAAGATGGGAGGAAAGGATGCCTGACGGCGCGACGGATGTAAAAGCTGCCCCGCTGGCAGCCGAGGCCCCTCTCGTTCAGTTGATTGTCTTTCACGTGGGGGAGGAGGAGTTCGCCGTTCCGATCGGGGGGGTCCGGGAGATCGTCCGGGCCGGACCGGTGACCCCGATCCCCGATTCCCCGGACTTTATCAAGGGGCTGATCAACGTCCGCGGAGATATTGTGGCGACGATCGACCTCAAGAACCGATTCTCTCTGTCCGCTGAAGCCGTGGTGCCCAAGCACGTCCTGATCACCCAACAGGCAGAAAACCTCTTTGGGCTCCTGGTGGACGAAGTGACCGAGGTCTTAAGGATTCCTCAGGCGGAGATCAAGCCCCCGCATAAGCTGATGACCAAGATCCATGAGGAATATGTGAGCGGCGTGGTGACCCATCAAGAGCGCCTCATCATCTTGCTGGAATTGGCGCAGGTCCTTTCGGTCGAGGAGTTGGCCCATTTGTCGGAAGTCACCCGAGAGCATCGGGGGCTGGTAAAAACCGAGAGCGTGGTCGTGAAGCCGGAAGAGATCGAGGCGCAGCGGCTGTCGCTGGCGGAAGCGACACCACGCGCCTCGGCGCAGAAGCACGAAGGCGCGCAGACGGTGGCGATAAAAAAGGCCCCTCAAAAGGGCCCTCGGAAACGGAGGAAGAGCTAACGCGATGAATCTGGGCAAGCTTGAAGAGGTGAGCCGCATCGCCACCCAAGAAACCAGCGCTGCTCTCTCAAAGATGCTGAAGACCTCGGTGACGGTAGTGGCTCATTCTGTAAAGGGCCTGTCGGTGGATGCCCTTTTTCAAGAGATCAACCAGGCGGAAGTCAACGTCGTCATCTCCGCTCCGGTTGTTGGCGATCTGGAAGGAAACCTCTCTCTGCTCTTCTCTAAAGAGAGCGCCCTGCACGTGGCAGATCTTTTATTGAAGAAAGAATCGAAGACCGTCTTGGGGGATTACACCGCAGAACAGCGGACGGCTTTAGAGGAATTGGCCAACGTACTCGCGGGGAATTACCTGCGGGCCTTTTCCAAGGAGCTGGGGGCAAAGAGCGTACTGCATCGGGCAGGGTTTTTCTACTCAGGAACGCTGGATTCCATGCGGGCTCATATCTTTTCCTCCTTGGCTCAAGTCCCTTCAGAGGGGAACCTGGTAGGGATCCTGTTTACTTGCGAAGAGCAGAGAATGAAGGGACACGTTGTGATCTTATTGAGTTCCGAGCGGTTGGAAAAAGTGGGGGGGGCGTCTTAGCCTAACTTAAATTGAGAGGAGGTTTAGCGGTATGAAAAAAGTCCTCATTGTGGATGACTCTCCGTTCCTGCGCAATTCCTTGAAAGAGGTCTTAGGAAAGAAATTTTCGGGACCGGAGGAGCTTCAGATCATAGAGGCGGGCAATCGGACGGCAGCCCTTCAAGAATTTGACCGCCAGGCTCCGGACCTGATCCTCTTGGACATTGTGATGCGGGAAGGAGAGAGAGAGGGGATCAAGGTCTTGGAAGAGATTCGCAGCCCCTTTAAGACTAAGACTAAGACTAAGACTAAGACTCCAGTGCTGATTCTGACCGCGGTCGGACAGGAGGCGATCGTTCAGGAGTGCGAGAAGCTGGGGATCGAAGGGTACATCTTAAAGCCGTTCGATGAGGAGGAGATCGCGAAGGCCGTTCAAAAGTGCTTGGGATAAAGGGAGCTCATCGCCTTGTCCTTGTCACTCCTCGTCGTGGACGACTCCTTCGCGATGAGGACCTTGATCTCCGACCTTTTAATCTCTGACCCTGCCGTTACCGTCGTCGAGACCGCTCGATCCGGCCAAGAAGCCATTCAAAAACTTTCCAAGGTAAGGTTCCATTGCATGACCCTGGACTTGGTTTTTCCGGGTGAGGACGGGTTAAGCATCTTAAAGACGGTGATGCGCAAGTACCCTCTTCCGGTCATCGTCCTTTCCGCCTTGTCCAATAAGGAAGCCGCGATCTCCTTCCAGTGCCTGGCGGATGGCGCGGTTGGGTTTATTCCCAAGCCCTCCGGGGAGATGTCGCTTGACATTGAGAAGGTGAAGGTCGAGCTTCTGACGATGGTCAAGGCCGTCTCCCAGGTCCCGCCGGCGCGACTGCGCGTCACCCCTCGGCGACCGATTCCTTTTCCCAAGCGCCGGTGGATCGGGCTCCACGGCATGATCGTGATCGGAGCTTCCACCGGCGGCCCGCAGACGGTGGAGGCGATCCTCTCTTCTCTTCCGGCCGACTTTCCTGTCCCCATCCTGGTGGTTCAGCATATGCCCAACCGCTTTTTTATCGAACAGTTTGCTGAACGTCTCGATCGCCGCTGTCATCTGAGGGTCAAGGTGGCCTGCGACGGGGAACCTGCAGAAGCAGGCACCATCACTCTTGCTCCTCCGGGGCTTCGCCTGACGGTTGAAAGTCCTGCGTCATTGCGAGGAGCGACAGCGACGAAGCAATCTCGATTTGACGTGCTTATTCGCCTGACGGCAGAAGAACCCGGGGGTCTCACCCCATCCATTGATGCCACCATGAAGTCCGTGGCGGAGGTTTACACCAGTCAGGCGATCGGGATCATCCTCTCCGGGATGGGCCACGATGGAACGGAAGGGATGCGGGCCATCAAGGCCGCCGGAGGGGTGACCCTGTGTGAGGATGAGTCTTCGCTCCTTTTCGGGATGCCCAAGAGTGTCATTGAAGCGGGTCTCGCGGATCAGGCGCTTCCCATGGAGAAGATCCCCGAAGCCCTCGCAGAGCTGGTTACGGAAGGTGCCAGTAGAACACAGCAAGGGAAACAGTGAATGTCTCCCGTAGATACGATGGTCACCCTCTTCGCGGACCAGCTGGAAACCGACGAGTTCGAACACTCGGCACAGGCGTTGGTACGGGAGGGGTGTGATTCGGGGCATGCCAAGGACGTGGGAGTTTTAGAAAGCCAACTGCATATGCTCGGTCGCGATGAGCGGCGGGGGGCTCCAACTTCCCCCTCCTGGATCTGTCGGTACGAAGCCCTCTTCCCGGAGAATATCTTGAAGGGTGCCTATCCGCTGGCTTTCTTCGAGGAAAAGGCGGACAGCCTCCGGCAAGCGCTGCCTGGCCTCCTCCACCGTATCGCCACAGCTGGCTACCCTCAATTCTGGGCAGTAGCTGACGAAGGCAGGTCCCTCCTTGAAAATCAACGACGTGAATTCAATCTTCATCATTCTGATAACGAGTATACACGATCTACTCCCATGGATCAATTCCCATGCTAGCCCCTGAGATCCAGAAGCACAAAGAATCCTTCTTAAGCGAGGCCCGGAGCCATGTGAAGGCGATGAATACGGCCCTGGTCAAGCTGGAGAAATCCCCTTCGGATCCGAAGCTCCTCCACGAGATCTTCTGGGCCATGCACACCTCCAAGAGCATCGCGGCGGCGATGGGTTACGTTCAAACGGAGCGGCTCTGCCACGCGATGGAGGACCTCCTGGATGCGATCAAAAAGAAGCGGCTCCCTTTAAAGGGGGCAGCGGATCTCCTCTTTGTCTGTTTCGATCACCTGGAGGCCAACTTAAAAGCCCTCTCTGAGGGTCGAGAGGAGCTGGTCTCCTCCGTGCTGGTCGAACGGCTTAGAGCCCATCTCGAAACGTCATCCTCGCGGAAGCGAGGATCGAATTCCCGTCCAGATTCCCGCTTTCGCGGGAATGACAGGGGGGTTGAAGAGGAGCCCCCTCCCGCGATCGAAAAGATCCAGAGGATTGAGGTCAACGTGGAGCGGCTGGACCGGATGATGAATGTGGCGGAGGAGCTTCTCGTGGCCCGGATGCGGCTGGACCGGATTCGGGAGACGCTTGACAACCCGGAGCTGACCGCGGCGGTCGAGATGCTCGGGCGTCTGGTCTCCGAGATGCAGTACTACGTCATGCAGGTCCGGCTGGTGCCCGTGGGTTTCCTCTTTGATCGCTTCCCCCGAATGATTAGGGATCTGGCCAAGGAACAGGGCAAGGAGGTGGAACTCCTCCTGGAGGGCAGCCAAATCGAGCTGGATCGGTCGATGATTGATGAGATCGGGGAATCCCTGGTGCACCTGTTGCGAAACGCCGTCGACCACGGCCTGGAGACGCCGGATGCGCGGCGCAAAGTCGGCAAATCCCCTTCTGGGGTCCTTCGTATCGCTGCCCGGAGGACCAAGGAATCCGTCGTCATCGAGGTGGCCGATGACGGGCAAGGGTTGGATCTGGAGGCCATCAAGGCCACCGCCCTTAAAGCAGGTCTCCTGGCCGCAGGTGCCGCGCCGGAAGAGGTGATGCAGGCGATCTTTTCCGGGGTGTCTACCTCTGCCCAAGTGACCGCCGTCTCGGGAAGGGGATTGGGCCTGAACATCGTCAAGAAAAAGATTGAATCGATCGGTGGCTTCGTGAAGGTGAGCTCCACCCCTGGCCAGGGGACCACCTTCCGGATGGAGATCCCTTTGACCCTGGCGGTCATCCAGACCCTGTTTGTGGAAGTAGGCGGCAGGATCTATGCCATTCCGGTGGCCAACGTGGAGCGGCTGGTCACGGTCAACCCCGAGGATCTGAAGGGGATGCTCAATTACGAGGAGATCGTGCTGGACCAGGAGGATGTCCCTGTCACTCGGCTCAACCAACTCTTTGGGGTAGACACCCCCGCGTTGGCCAAACAGCCGATCGTGGTGGTGAGAAGAGGGGACGAGCGCCTGGGGCTTGCGGTGGATAATCCCCGTTCCACCCAGGAGGTGGTGGTCAAACCCTTAAACCGGGTGGTCCGGGAGAACCGCTATTTTTCCGGGGCGGCCATGATCGGCTCGGGGGAGGCGATCCTGATCCTCGATGTGGCGAATCTCATCCTGTCCAAAAGACAGCTTAAGAAAAAGGAGGTGGCTTCATGAATCTGAATCGGTTGAAGGAGATGAACCAGCTTGCCATGCTGGAGGCCTCCAAGGCCCTCTCGAAATTATTACAGGGTCCGGTGGCTGTCGGGATACCTAAGGTCGAGGTGAAGAGGGCTCAGGAGCTTTTTTCCATCCTCCCTCCCGAGGAGATCGTCGTGGGGCTCTCCATGCTTCTCTCAAGCGACGTCGTGGGAAACGCGCTTCTTATCTTGCCGAGCCAGACCCCCTTTACCTTCTGTGATTTATTGTTAAAGCGCCAGCGGGGAGATACGAAAGCCATCGCGGAGGAGGAGCAGCATGTCTTAGAGGAAGTCGGAAACATCGTGGTAGGCAACTACCTGAGGGCATTTTCACAGGCCTTTGGTTTTAAGTGCATTCTCCACCGCGCCCCGGAGTTTGCGTGGGATCAGTTTGGTGCCCTCATGCGCCGGATCGTCCCCTCCCCGGTCTCCGGTTCTCCGGAAGATGCCCTCTTCATTGAGGTCCTCTTTGACTTTCAGCAGACCACGGTGAAGGGATTCATGGTCCTTCTCTTTGAGGCGAAGAATCTCGAGGGGGTTCTGGGAAGATGAATCGGGAGGAACTTAAAGCAACCAACGAGGTCGCCTCGAGGGAGGCCGGCAAGGCCTTATCGAAAATGGTGTCACACCCGTTGAGCTGCGAGCCGAGAGTATTCGACCCCCAGGCCCTCTCGAGCATGTCTCAAGCCTAGGTAGTCTCAAGGCCAAACTGTTATGAGGATCACAAAAAAGCCAACCCAACGGGATAACCCGTTCCTGGAACTCCTCCCCAATCCGGTGGTGGAGGTGGACGCCTCTTACGCGATCACCTACTTAAATCCGGCGGCACGCCTGCACCTGCCCGACTTGGAAAAACTGGGCAGGGACCATCCACTGCTGGCTGGGCTCTCCACCATGGTTGAGGAGCTGAGCAAGGATGAGCCGCAGATGGTTGTTTTCGTTCGCGAGATCACGCACGCGGGGAAAACTTACGAGCAACAGCTTTTCACCGTTCCTGAAAAGAAGCGGATCTATCTCTACATGGCCGACGTGACCGAACGCAAGCAGGCGCTGACGGGGTTGCAGCAAGGCGAGGAGCAGCTTCGGGCCGCCAACCGCCGGCTGGGGGAGCTGTTGGCGGCAAAGGACAAGTTCGTGGCCAACGTCAGCCACGAGCTGCGCACCCCGTTAACCGCCATCAAAGAAGGAGTCTCTCTCCTTAAGGATGGGGTGTTGGGTTCCTTGTCTTCGCAGCAGACCGATTTCTTGCGCACCGTAGCGAAAAACGCCGATCGGCTCATGCTTCTGATCGAACACATCCTGGATATGGCCAAGATCGGGGCAGGGCGGCTGTGGCTTTCCCGGCGCCGCCTGAAACTGCTCCCCTTGATCGAGGCCAACCTGGAGCAATTGAAGTCAATCGCAGGCAGAAGGAGACTCCGGTGTGAGTGTGAGGAGATCGCAGCTCCCGATGTCTTTGCCGATGACCAGAAAATCGGCCAGGTCTTGACGAACCTGATCTCCAATGCGGTCAAGTTCACTCACGAAGAGGGGAGCATTACCTGCCGCCTCCAGGGTCGAGAGGGGTCTGTCGCTGTGACGATCCAGGACGATGGGGTCGGAATCACCCTGGGGGATCTGACCAAGCTCTTTGAGAGGTTTTCCCAGGTCGGCGAGTATAAAACGGGAGGAACCGGCTTAGGGTTGGTTCTCTGCAAGGAGCTGGTGGAGCTGCATCGAGGGACGATCTCGGCGGCCTCTGAGCTGGGCAAAGGATCCGCCTTTACCTTTACCTTGCCGGTCTATACCCCGGAGTTTGCTCTGGAGGAAAGTTTCCGGCAACTCTTGGAGACGGCCAAGCCTGCCTTCTTGCACGCTCCAACGATTGGACTGATCGTCATTGACTGTGAGGCGGTCGGAATTGAACACCTTGAGCAGATCGCGCAGCGCCTCCGCAAGTACGTGAAGAATGGGGATCTGGTTTTAGCCATGGAGCCCCCGTGGGTGGTCATCTTGGCCGCCACGGAGATAAAGGGGGTACAGTCGATCTGTCAGCGGCTTCAGGGGTCCTTGGGGGAGTGGGGCACGGCGCCCGAGGAAAGGCGTGGCCCCTTCCTTATCAATTTTGGTTGGGCAGTTTATCCGGTGGATGGAGGGGATGCCAAAACCCTGTTTGCTGAAGCGACAAGCTTTATTCAGTTACGGGCTGCATACCTAGAGAAGATCTCTGGGGAAGCCCCGCTTCGCGGGACATCTCTGGACAGAAGCGTAGAGGAAGCAACCCTCGCGCCAATAGTCCCACGGAAGAGAAGGATCCTGGTGGCGGATGACGATCCCGTGCTCCTTCAAATGATGACGCTGCGGCTTGAAACCCTGGGCTTCGAGGTCCAGGTCGCCTTTGATGGCGAGGAGGTTTTAGAACAGGTAAAGGGGAAAGAACCCATTGACCTGATCCTGGTCGACCTGAAGATGCCCAAGCTGGACGGTTTCGAGGTCTGCCGGCAGCTCAAAACGCTTGGGAAACAGATTCCCGTGATTGCCTCCACTGCCTACTGGGAGGCGCTCCAAGACAAGTGCAGGGATCTGGGGTTTACCGACGTTCTGAAGAAGCCGTTTGCTACCCGGGAGCTGATCGAGCATGTGACGCAGGCACTGGAGGGGAAAAGGTAGGGCCACTCCATGACAGGCACAAAAAGGATCCTGGTGATCGAAGACGAACTGGATCTGGTTCCGATGGTGAAGGCCCGGCTCGAGGCCAACGGTTTTGAGGTGCTAACCGCTTTCGATGGGGAGGAGGGGCTCAAAAAAGCGCAAGAGGAGCATCCGGATCTCATCCTCCTGGACATCATGCTCCCGAAGCTGGACGGCTACCAGGTGTGCCGGAAGTTAAAAGAAGATTCTCGCTTCCAACGGATCCCGATTCTCCTCTTTACGGCCAGGAAGTCCGACACCGAAGAGCAGAGGGGCCTCGAGTGTGGGGCCGACGGCTATCTCTACAAGCCGTATACCCCGAAGGAGTTGTTCGAGAAAATCCAATCCGCCTTGGAGAAGAAATCTCCTGCTGTGGAAACCATGCCTAAGAAACAGATCCTGCTTATTGATGATGAGGTGGACATCTGCACGTTTACCAAGCTCATTTTAGAGAGGACCGGCAAATACGAGGTAGCAGTGGCCTATTCTGGAGAAGAGGGTTTAAAGAGAGTTGAGGAAACAGATTTTGATCTTGTCATCACTGACTTCAAGATGTCTGGCCTAGACGGGAAAGCCGTTCTGGATGCCGTCAAAGCGATCAAACCGAAGCCTCCTCTAGTTCTGTTCTTCTCGGTTTATTACGACGATTCGTTGGATTTGACCGAGGGAACCCAGCACAAAGCCGATGGGATCATCAGCAAACCAATTAATAATGAACAACTTCTTGAGACTATTCAGGAGGTACTGACTCGCAGGGCCACCCCATGACAGACAAGAAAAGGGTCCTTGTGGTCGATGACGAACCGGATCTGGTTCAAATGATGAAGCTCCGGCTCGAGGCCGACGGCTATGAGGTGCTGACGGCCTCCGACGGCCAGGGCGGGCTTCAGAGAGCCCAGAATGAGAAACCGGACCTGATCATCCTGGACCTGATGATGCCCAAGATGGATGGGTACAAGGTCTGCACGATGCTCAAGCGAGACACGCGCCACCAGAATATCCCGATCGTCCTCTTTACCGCCCGGGCCGACACGCAGGATGAGAAGCTAGGGTTCGAGTGCGGCGCCAACGCTTACATCCGCAAGCCCTTTGAGCCGGCGGAATTGCTGGCGACGATCCGGAAGTGGATCGGGTGAAATAGAGGCGTGTCGGTTTGCCAAAGGGGCCTTTTTGCATAAGGTCCGCTCGTTCTTCTGCACGGATCTCCTCGGGTATACTTTTTTCAGGGCCCTTCAGCTTTTTTGGAGGGCCGAGAGGAGGCGCGGATCGCAATGGAGACGGAGCCAAGAGAGCGGATCCTGATCGTGGAGGATGACGAGGACGTTG
>CAYFHV010000060.1:0-9571 GCA_964343105.1 uncultured Planctomycetia bacterium
TGACGTAGTTCGTCCCGTACCAGTTAGTGGACTGCAGCAGGTCCGCCCGGCCGTCCCCGTTCAAGTCCACGACCCGCAGCCCGCCGTCGGTTCCGTTCGAGCTGAAGAGGCCGTAGCCGGGGTTCAATCCGCTCGCCCATTCATTGTCCTGCGTGAAGCCGTTTCCGTTGTTGATGTAGGCTTCCTGGTAGTTGCCGCCATACCAGTGGAGCGACCGCAGCAGGTCCATCTTCCCGTCACCGTTCAAGTCCAGGATCCGCAGCCCGCCGTCCGCCCCGTTGATGGTGAAGTGGTTCTCCACCACCCAGCGGTCGTCCCGGACGAACTTGGTGCCGTCGTTAATATAGGCAGCCCGGTAATTCGTCCCCTGCCAGTGAGCCATCTGCAGCAGGTCCTGCTTCCCGTCGCCGTTTAAGTCCACGATCCGCAGCCCGCCGTCGGTTCCGTTCGAGCTGAAGTAGCTGAAACTCCTGTCCAGGATGGCAACCCAGGTGTCGTCCTGCCTGAACCCACTACCGGTGTTCAGGTAGGCGTGCTGGTAGTTGGTGCCGTACCAGTGGAGGGACTGCAGCAGGTCCGGCAGGCCGTCGCCATTCAAGTCCACCACCCGCACCCCGCCGTCCCTGCCGTCAATCGTGAAGCGGACGCCGTCCGGCAGCGTCCAGGAGCTGTCCGGCGCGAGGTGCTTCCCGTTGGCATCGGGCAGACTGCGCAGGATCATCTCCGGCAGGTTCTCCGCCGTCACCTGGCGGCTGAGCAGCTTGTCCACCCAGAGTTTCGCCTCTGCCGCGGTCGGTTCCCGGCCAAGCAGCCGCTGGAAGTAGCCGGCCACCGTGAGCCCCGCGGCCTGGCGGATCTCGGGCGAGGCGGCGAAAGCGGCCCGGACGTCGCTGGGTTTAAGTTTCCCGGAGGTCCACTGGCCGAGCCACGCGTCGACCTCTGCATCCGAGGCCGTCCGGCCGAGCGTCGTCTGGTACAGATCCTTAATGAAGGAAACCCTCCCGTCCCGCGCCCGCTCGGCGAGGTCGGCCAAAATCATTTCCGGCAGGTTCTTCACCGTCACCTGGCGGCTGAGCAGCTTGTCCACCCAGAGTTTCGCCTCTGCCGCGGTCGGTTCCCGGCCAAGCAGCCGCTGGAAGTAGCCGGCCACCGTGAGCCCCGCGGCCTGGCGGATCTCGGGGGAAGCGGAGAACTCCTTCAGCATCGCGCCCCACCAGTCCGGCTGGTCGGTGAAGCCGAACGTGCGGGCCGTGGTGACCGTCTGGTCCACCTTCCAGATGTTCGGGTGCAGCTCGAAGTTCTTGTACTTGTTCTCCGTCCAGGAATGGACGATGTCGCCCGGCGCCTCCAGGTTGATCGCGATGGAGCCGACCCGCCCGTCGTCGGAATGCTCGTCCGAGGCCGGGATGTCCGCGGAGCTCAGCCGCTCCACGTAGTCGTCGGTGTCGCCGTCGCCGTTCAAGTCGTAGCTCACCACCAGGAGCGGCAGGCGGCCGTCGAGGAAGCTGGTCACCTTCGAGACGTCCTCCAGGGTCCGCACGCCATCCCCGTTCACATCCCCGGACCCGGCGCCCGGCACAATCGGAAGCCCTTGATTGAGGGCCTGGGTGATGAGCTCCAGGTCCAGCTCCTCGACCCGCCCGTTGCCGTCCATGTCGGCGCGGGAGAGCTCCTCCGGCGTGAGCGGCGAGCTGCTCAGGAAGTTCCCGCTCGCATCCAGCGCCCACCGCAGCGGATCCCGCATGAGGAGCGTCTGGCCGGTGATCGGATCGTACACCGTCTCCACCGCCCGGGCGGAGACCTGCGCGGACCCCAGGTGGTTGAAGGTGCGGCTCTGGCCGATGGTGAGCGGCGTCCGCACCCTGTTGGCGATCACCGAGTACTGGTTGCGGCTGACATTCTCTGAGAATCCGAACTGGCCGCGAAGCTCCTGGGCGAGGGCCCGCGCGGCCAGGTCCCGCGAGAGACTGACCGAGGAGGCGTTCACCGCCTGCAGGCGCTCGTTCGGATCCGCGGTGTCTCCGTCTCCGTTCAGGTCGAGCTGCACCTCCAGCGTCACGTCGACCTCCTTGCCGTTCACCCGATCGGTGTTGAACGCGCCGGTCAGGTGCGTGAGCTTCCAGCGGTCGGCGCTGTTGTAGGCGTAGCGGATGAAGCCGGCAGTCCGGTTGATCTGCCCATCCGTGAGGAGGCCGCCCGCCGCGGTGGTCACCCTCGTCGGCAGGGGCCGCGCGCGGATCACGGTGTAGTCGGCCTGGCTGAGCGTGGCGTTGACCGAGCCGTTCCCGTCGAACCAGAGGATGAGGGTGCCCGCGGCTCTCTCCTGCGGATCCGCGGTGTCGCCGTCGCCGTTCAAGTCGAAGGCCTCCGTCGGGGTGGCCAGGTACGGCAGATCGTCGATGAACCCGTCGCGGTTCAGGTCGAACTCGATGATCGACTCGCTCACCGCCCGGTTGCGGCCGTCGGCGGCGTTGATCAGCGCGACGGCGTCCGTGAGGAAGTTCAGGTCCTCCTCCTCCGTCAGGCGGCCGTCGTGGTTCGTGTCGGCCCGCTGGAGCTGCGTCAGGATGACCGGATCGGTCGTCAGCATCCGGGTGTCCACCGCCACCGGCAGATCCTCGGCGCGGATGAGGTGGTTCAGCGCGTCAAAGGTGTAGATCATCCGGCCGAGGGTGAAGGTGACCATCCCCTCCAGGCTCTCGGCGATGGAGAAGGTGGCGGTCTGCAGGGCCAGCGGCCGGTTGTGCCGGATGGACCACTCCTCGGTGAAGATGAGCGTGCGCGTGCCCGTGGCGGCGGAATCCACCGACACGGTGATGGCGCCGGTCCCAGTGTGCGTGATCACCCGGTCCTGACCGGAGGCCGGGTTGTTCAGCCGGTCCCGGATGACGTTGGCATCCGCCTCCGTCACCTGGCCGTCCCGGTTCGCATCCGCGCGGGCCGCCTCCTCGGGGCTCAGGGAGGAGCTGCCGTTCAGGTGGTTGGTCACCAGGAGCAGATCCATCGGGGTGAGCAGGCCGTCGGCGTTTACATCCCCCAGCGACGGAATGATGAGCGTCGCGGTGACCTCCATCTCCCGGACATCCTGCATGTAGGTCGGGGCCAGCCGGCGGGTGAGCGGGTCGAGAAGCTGACGCCGCAGCGCGGCCGCCTCCGCCTGCCCAAGCCCGAAGCCGAGGCGCGGAAGAAGCTGCGCCAGCTCGGCGTCGCTGACCTCCCCGTTGCCGTCGAGGTCCGCTGAGGCCTCCCGCGTGTACGTGTAGGCCAGCCCGTGCCGGGTGAAGCTGCGCGATGTGTCCGATGTGTCGATCCCGTACTGCGTGGTGTCGGTCACCGACTCGAAGGCCAGGGCCTTGCCCCGTTCGATCCGGTGCTTCGAGGAGGCGGACTGGGTGCTCCGGTTGCCGAAGGCATCCCGCGAGATCGAGAGGGCCGCCGCGCCGCTCACCACCAGGCCGAATGCGGAGAAGCTGTGCTGGCCCTCGCGCACCGAGACGAGCAGCCCGGTCGCCAGGTGGATCCCGTCCTCCCGGAGGTACCGCCGCCGGTCGTGCGCCGCAACCTCCGGCAGGAGGATCGCCAGCTCCGAGTCATCCACCACCCCATTCCGGTTGAGGTCGGCATTCTCGCGGTTCGCATAGGAGTAGACCAGGATGTTCTCCCCGGCTGTGACGTTGCCGTCGAACTCGGTGCTGAAGGTGCGGGTCTGACCCCGGGTGAGGACCGCGCGGTTGCCCACCACCCCGAAGGTGCTCTTGGTGGCGGTGGTGGTGACGTTGTCGTCGTTGTTCCCGACGATCCCGTCGAACGGATCGATGCTGACGATCAGGGTGGCGGGCACCTCCGCATCATCCGTCGAGCCGTTGCCGTCCAGATCGAATCCCTGCCGATCGGCCGGCAGGGACTGGATCCCTGCTCCCAGGTCCCTCTCCCGCTGCACCGGCGTTCCATCCGGCTGGCGGAAGAGCCCCGCCAGCGCGACCGGCAGCTCCTGGGCGCCGGTGATGAGGGTCGTGTTCGGATCGTAGGCGTAGCCGACCCGCTGGAGGGTGCCCTGCCGGGTCAGATCGAAGTTCAGCGTCGCGCTGCGGGTCAGTCCCTCGCCCTGCAGGGAGCGGCCCTTCAGCACCGTGAGGAGCGTCCGGATGAGCGTCAGCGTTCCGCCACCCAGCGGATCGACCAGAACCGTGTGGGCGCCCGGGGACGTCATGAACGGCGCCGACGGGAAGAACTCCTGGAAGGTGGCGAGCCAGGCCGGGTTGGCGTTCACCAGCTGCGCCAGAGAGGGCATGCCGGCCCCGCCGGAGTAGTTGAGATCCGGGAACCCCTCCTGGGCGCTCGTCAGATGGGTCGTCTCCAGGTTGTAGGCGAAGGTGATGGAGTTGACCGTGACCGACTGGTTCAGTTCAAAGGAACGGCTGAAGTTGTAGATCTCGGAGCCGGTGGCCGTCGCCCGCCCCTTCAGGATCACGAAGGAGGGGGTGCGGGTGTGATTGAAGATGAGGCTCTCGAAGGCGTCCAGTGTCGCCGTGAGAGACGATGTCGCCGTGTAAACGTCTGTCGCCGTGCCGTTGCCGTTCAAGTCCCACGCCCGGCCCGGTGTCAGGGCGCTTAAGTTGGCTTCGTGGAGGCTCACCGGCTGCTCCACGAAGGTCCTGAGCAGCCCGACGTGGAGGCGCAGGGTCGCCGCGTTGAGATAGAAGGCCCGGTGGCTCGGATGGACCTGCGGCAGGAGCGTCGCCAGCTCCCCGGCGCTCACCCCGCCGTCTCCGTTCAGGTCGGCCGGCTCGCCGACCGTGAACTCACCGCGGGTGGCGTTGACGCTGACCGAGAGAGAGCGGTCCGCCCCGAAGGTGAGGGAGTGGTTGGCGGTGCTCTCCGTGAAGGCCCGGTTGTTCAGGACCCGGTAGAGGCCCTGGATCACCGAGAAGGTCACCGCCCCCGGCGCATCCACGCTGCGGTTGAGGGAGCCGACCGGGTTCGCCCCGAGCGCAGGGAAGACCCTGGCAAACTCCGGCGGCAAGGTGATGCTCGGATTGGAGATCGCCGCCTCCTCGGATCTCTTCATGAAGGTGGGGGCCAGCCGCAAGGACCTCCGGTCCAGAAGCAGGCGCCGGTTGGACGGGTCCACCTGCGGCAGGAGGGACGCCAGCTCCGCATCGTCAACCCTTCCGTCGTTGTTCAGATCGGCCGGCTCGCCGGTGGAGATCCGGCCCGGCCCGGAACCGGCGGTCGCCTCCCCGACATAGCCGTAGTGCATCTCCGTGAGCCCCTCCACCACCGTGTGGTCGAAGAGGGTGCGCCGTGTATCGATGGAGGCGACCTTGGCCAGCGCCCGGTTGTTGAGGACGATGTAACTCGTCATCGTCCCCACCGAGGTGACCGAGTTGAAGTGATCCAGGGTCGTGCTGAACTGGCCCGCGACCTCCAGGGTATCGCTCGTGTCGCCGTCGCCGTTCAAGTCCCAGCTCCGGCCGTCCGCGGAGGCGGTGAGTGCGGCCTCGCTCAAGCGGACCGCCGCGGAGGCCGGCTCGCTCGCACCGATGAGGAGGGCGGTCTGGGGATCGTACGTGTAAACGACGCTGCCCACGTTGGCCGTCTGCTCCAGGGAGAAGCCGAAGGAGAGGGAACGGGAGGTGACCGTGCCGGCCAGCGCCCGGTTCTTCACAATCGTGTAGAGCGTCTGAATCAGCGCCAGGGTGATGTCCCTGAGGGCATTCCGCGTGACGCTGCGCGCACCGACCGCCGGATTGAATCCGGGATACGCCGGGAACGCTTGCCCGAACCGGAACGGTTCCTGCGGCGACAGGATCAGAAGCTGATTGGAGAGTGCCTCTTGCTCCGGCCCGAGCCAGAGCGTCTGCTCGCGCCCGATTCGGTACTCGTTGGTGCGCGCCTCGGCCAGGGCCGCCTCGATCTGGCTCAGCTGCGTCTGCTTGTTGCCGATCTGCCGCTCGACCTCCGGCAGCTCCGTCCGGACCCCCGCCAGCTGGTTCCCCAACGCGGCAAGCTGAGCGTTCACATCCTCGAGCTCCGCCACCAGAGGATCCCGCTGATTCCGGGTGGTCTGGTGAATCTGGGCTGTGAGCTCGGCTGCCCGATTCTGCTTCCCCTGAATCGCTGCCTGGAGCTCGCCAATCCGCTGCAACAGAGCGCCCTGCTGCGCTTGGAGTCCTGCGAGCTGCTGGAGGAGTTGGCCTCTCTGTCTGGACAGGTCGTTGAGCTGGCTCTGCGCCTGGTTCCTCTGTCCCCTGAGGGACGCGATCTGATTGGGCACGGAGCTCTCCAGGTTCTGCCTCTCCGGGCTTTCGAGGAGCCGGGCTGTGATCTCCGCCAGCCAGAGCCCGGAATTGAACCAGCCGTTCAAGCCGGCCGGCTCCGCCTCCCGGCCGAGGAAGGATCGGACCATCTGCCGGATCATCTCGCGCCGGATCGTCGGATTGGAATCCCGGCCCTGTCTGCGGAGGTTCCCGTACTCCTGGCTGTCGCCGATCCCCCGCGCGATCTCCGGCAGGGTCAGCGGCCTCGGATTGCAGCCGCCGGTTGTGGCGTTGGCCCAGGCGTTGACCTCCGACGCCGACGCCTCACGCCCGAGCAGGATCCGGTACAGGTTGCTGACCACCTCCCTCCGGTTGATCAACCCGTCCAGCCGGCCGATCTCTGCATCCAGGTTGGAAATCTGCAGCTGCAGGCCGCCCATCTGCAGGTAGACAAGGAGTTCCTCGCGGACCTGCCCGATCTGGGAAACCACGCCGGCAAGCTCATCCTGCGCAGCTGCCAGCCGGCCGTTCAGCGCCGCCAGCTGGCTGGTGACCCCCTGGAGCTCGGTCGTCAGCGGTTTGAGGATCGCATCGACCGCGGCGATCTGCGCCAGAAGCTCATCCCGTCGCAGCACGGCGGCCCTGATCTGGCCCAGCCGATTCAGATCGGCGGTTACGCCGCCCCTCTGGCCCTCGAGCGTCGCGATCCGGTTCTGGATCCATGTCAACACGTCGCCCTGAACGGTGAGGAAGCTGCCCCTCTCCGCCAGCCACCCGTTGAGCCAGGCAAGCCGCGTCTCCAGCCTGCGCCGGTTCCACTGGCTCAAGCTGGGCAGAGATCCCTGCATCTGGCCGAGCAGCGCCTGGCGCTCCTCCTCAAAAACGCTCGCCCGGCCCGCCAGGAACGCCCGGATCTCCTCCACGCTGGCTGACGTTGCCCGGGATGGGGAGCACCCCGTCCCCGTCCAGGCCGAGGGCTTCTCCTTGTAGAACCGCTGCACCTCCCGGATGAGCGCCTGCCGCCCCTGAATCCCGAAGCTCGCCAGATCGGCTTCCCGCGTGGTGAGGCCGATCCACTCGCTGGGTCCCTCCCGCACCGCCACCAGATGCGTGGTGACCGGGTGGTACGTGTAGAGGAGGCGGTCGTCGGTGGTCGTCTCATTGCCGTCGTTGGAGCGGGTGCCGCCGGCCACATGGACCTGCCCGGCCAGCGCCCGGTTGCCCAGGAAGAGATACTCCTCGGTGAAGCTCACGTTGAAGTTCACCGTGCCGAAGGCATCGCGGCTCACCGCGACGGTGCCCAGGTCCTGGAAGGTGCCGTCGGCCCGCCCATCGCCGTTCAGGTCCCAGGCAAAGGTGCCGCCGGTCAGCGCCGTCAGGGCCTCCTCGCTCACCACCACCGGCTGGTCGGCGGCGAAGATGAGGTGGCTGGTGAACGGATCGTAGCCGTACGCGACGCGGGCGAACGTCACCCCCTGCCCCAGGTCGAAGAAGGCCTGCAGGGTCCGGGTCACCGCCTCCTCGATGACGGAGCGGCCCTTCACGATCCGGAACTTGTTCAGGGTTGCCGACCAGGATCGGTTCGTCACCGGGTCGGTTCCGATGGAAAGGGTGCCTGCGATCACGCTGTCGGTCGTGTCGCCGTCGCCGTTGAAGTCGAACGGCTGGGCCCCTGTCAGCAGGGGGTCGGTGTCCGATTCGTCAAAGCCGAACAGCGGCCTCAAGGCGAGCGGGGTCTCCACGGTGGAGAGGAGGTGCGTAGGATACAGCAGTCCGGTCTCCGGGTTGATGAGGAGCTGCAGGGTGGCCGGATCCACCCGCGGGAACCTGGCCGCAAGCTGGCTGAATTCCGCGTCGCTCACCGACCCGTTCCCGTCCAGGTCCGCCACCTCCGTGCCGTTCGAGTTGAGGTTGGCCGTCGCCTGGATGCTTTGGTTTACGCCGCCGTCGAACACCGCCGTGACGGAGTGGGTGAAGCTCGAGCGCGGCAGGGCCCGGCCGAAGGAGACCCCCTGGTCGGTGGATCCCATCGTGTAGGTGGTGCTGCCGAAGAAGTCGGCCGTCTTGCTGACGTTGCCCGGGATGGGGAGCACCCCGTCCCCGTCCAGATCGAACTCCTGCAGGAGATTCCCGATGCCTGCGAAGATCCCCGCCACGTCGGCCGGCAGCTCCTGCGCCTCGATCATGTAGCCCGGGAAGGGCCGCAAGGTCTCGGCGTTGACGAGCAGCCGGCGGGTCCGCGCATCGATGACGTCCGGAAAGGCGGCGGCCAGCTCCGCGTCGTCCACCTGGCCGTCGCTGTTCGTGTCCAGCACCATGGAGACGTTGGAATAGCCGTAGCGCACCCGGTTGTCCGCCGTGATCACGGACAGGTCAAAGCCGTACGTCTTCGTCCGGCTGATCACCCCCAGGGTCAGGGAGCGGCCCATCGCGACCACGAGCTGCGCCAGAGCAACCGTGAAGCTGACCGATCCGAAGTCGTCCTCGACCCGGCTCAGGTTCCCGGTCACCTCCGTGTCGGTCGTGTCGCCGTCGGCGTTGAAGTCAAACGGCGCATCGTTCAGCAGATCCGGCCGGACGATCCCCTCGGAGAAACCGAAGATGGAGGCCAGACTCACCGGCTGCTCCACCGCCGACATGAGCAGACCCGCGTAGGCGAGGCCTGTGCGCGGGTTTATGTAGAACTCCAGCGAGCCGGGATCCACCTGCGTGAGGTCTGCCCGGGTCTCCCGGCCCGTGGTGTGGCCGTAGCGGGTCACACCGGCGGCAAAGGTCTTGGACCGGTCGTAGGCGATCGCGAGACTCCGGGTGGAGGCGTGCCGGACCAGGAGCCGGTTGTTGAAGCCGAAGTAGTCGTTCCGGATCGCCACATGGTTGAGCGTGCTGAACAGGTCTTCCGTGAGGGTGAGGGTCGCCGGCAGGGCCTCGTCCGTGGCGGAGCCGTTCCCATCGAAGTCGAAGTGCAGCGCGGCCTCGGTCTGGCCCGGCCCGAACAGCAGGGCCATGGAAACGGGCAGCTCCTCGGCGCCGGTCAGGTGCGTGTTTTCTCTGTTGTACAGATGTTTCAGCCGCTGGGCGCTCTTGTTCTTCACCCCGTCCGGGCCGATCCCGAGGGAGCGGGTGTTGCCGATGTGGGTAAAGTGCCGGCCCTTCAGGATAAGGTACTCGGTTTGCTGCACGGCGAAGGTCTCCCCTCCCAGCGCCTCAAACGTATGGGTGAGGCTGCCCGCGATCGCCGTCTGCGCGAGGGTGCCGTCCCCGTCGAAATCAAAGCCGAGCTTGGCCTCAGTCCTGCCGGCGCCGAAGACCGC
>CAYFHV010000061.1:0-5133 GCA_964343105.1 uncultured Planctomycetia bacterium
CGGTGGATGGGGGCGAGGGCCACGACCATCTGAATGGTGGAGCAGTTGGGATTGGCGATGAGGGAACGATGAGAGTGGAGGTCCTCCGGGTTTACCTCCGGCACGACCAGGGGGACCTTGGGATCCAGGCGGAAATCGGAGCCGTTGTCGATGCAGATGGCCCCGCGCCGGATCGCCTCGGGCGCGTACGTCACGGCGGCTCCCTTCTCTCCCTCGGTGCCGGCGAAGAGGACCATACCCTGCCCTTCAAACGCCTCGGGGGAGATGGCCCGCACCGTGTAGGAAACCCCGTCCACCTGGATCGGCCGGGCGGAGCGGGCGAGGACGGTGAGCTTCTGGATGGGGAAGGCGCGGGCTCGAAGGACCCGGAGGATCTCCGCCCCGACCGCCCCCACCCCCACAACGCAGACGTTGACGGGTGCCGGGCTCATGAGGCGAGGGAGGCTTGCCGCAGTCCCTCGACGACGAGATCCCCGACCTGGGAGGTGCTGTACCCCATCTGGCCGGCGGCGAGGCTCTTGACCTTGGTGGCGGTCACCCATTTCACCGACTCCTCCACCTGCTCGGCCGCGCCCTTCTCCCCGATCTGATCGAGCAGCATCGAGACGGCGACGATGGCGGCGAGCGGGTTGATGACCCCCTTGCCGGCATACTTGGGGGCGGAGCCGCCGATCGGTTCGAACATGGAGACCCCCTCCGGATTGAGGTTGGCTCCTGCAGCGATCCCCAGCCCACCCTGGATCATGGCCCCCAGGTCGGTGATGATGTCCCCGAACATGTTGTTGGTGACCACCACGTCGAACACCTCGGGGGACTTGACCAGCCACATGACGAGCGCGTCCACGTGAGCGTAATCGCGGGTCACCTGCGGGAACTCCTGGCCGACCTGCTCAAAGACCCTGAGCCACAGGTCGTGGGCATAGGTGAGCACATTGGTCTTGGCGCAGAGGGTCAGCTTCCTCCTCGCCTGCCGCCGCTCCGTCAGGGCGAAGGCATACCGGATGCAGCGCTCCACCCCCCTGCGGGTGTTGAGGTCCACCTGGATGGCCACCTCCTCCGGGGTTCCCTTCTTGAAATTCCCGCCGATCCCGGCGTAGAGGCCCTCGGTGTTCTCGCGCACCACCACCAGGTCAATCTGCTCGGGCGTCTTGTCCCGCAGGGGGGTCCAGACCCCGGGGTAGAGCTTGACCGGGCGGAGGTTGATGTACTGGTCCAGCTCGAATCGGATCCGCAGGAGGATCCCCTGCTCGAGGATGCCGGGCTTCACGTCCGGGTGCCCGATGGCGCCCAGATAGATCGCCTGCATGGTCTTGAGCTCCTGCAGGACCGAGTCCGGCAGGGCCTCCTTCGTGCGGAGGTACCGCTCCCCGCCCAGGTCGTAAGGCACCAGCTCCACATCGAAGCCGGTCCGCTCCGAGACCGCCTCGAGGACCTTGAGCCCCTCCCGGACCACCTCGGGGCCGGTGCCATCCCCTGCGATGACGGCGATTCGGTAGCTGCGGGCCATGGCTAGCTTCCCACCTTCCCGCTCTCCGGGCTGGAGGCGGCGGCGTACGGCTTCTTCGGGATCCGGCCGGCGAGGAAGGCCAGCCGGCCGGCCTCCACCGCGAGGCGCATGGCGCGCGCCATCTGGACCGGATCCCTCGCCCCGGCCACCGCCGTGTTCATGAGGACCCCATCCACGCCGAGCTCCATGGCGATCGCGGCATCGGAGGCGGTCCCCACCCCGGCATCCACAATGACAGGAACCGACACCGCCTCCAGGATGAAGCGGATGTTCAGGGTGTTGAGGATCCCCTGGCCCGATCCGATCGGTGCGGCCAGCGGCATGACGCAGGAGGCACCGGCCTCGACGAGTCGCCTCGCCATCACCGGGTCGTCGTTCGTGTACGGCATGACGGTGAACCCCTCACGGACGAGCGCCTCGGTCGCATCCAGGAGCGCCCGCGTGTCCGGAAGGAGGGTTCTGAGATCCCCGATCACCTCCAGCTTGATGAGGTCGGAGAGGCCTGCCGCGCGGCCGAGCCGCGCGACGCGGATCGCCTCCTCGGCGGTCGTGCAGCCGGCGGTGTTGGGCAGGATCGCGGTGCGGCTCAGGTCCAGATGGCCGAGGATCGGATCCGCTGCGCGATTCTTCAGATCCACCCGGCGGACCGCGACGGTGACCATCTCCGTGCCGGAGGCCTCCAGCGCCTGCCGCATGACGGCGGGCGAGGCGTACTTGCCGGTCCCCAGGATCAGGCGGGAGCGCAGGGCATGCGGACCGATCCGCAGAAGATCTTCCTGTTGTGAGGTGAGGGTGTCCGTCTCCATCATCGTCTCAAAAAATCATTATAGCGCTCTTTGCGCCAGTTTCACAAGGAGCTGGGGAGGGTTCAAAACGGGATCACGCGGGAGGCCGCAGGCGGCGGTTGAAGCCGTAGTAGCCGCTGCAGCGAAGCCACATCCCGAAGCGGGACTCCGTCCCAGGGCGCATGCTGATCCTCCGCAGGGCCCATCGGTCGATCGGATGGCGGCGATGCCCCCGGTTGGTGGTGCAGGCGGCGCGATACCCCAGGGAACGGGCCGCGCGGGCGATCTCGGGAGTGAACCCGCCTGCCGGGTAGCTGAGGAACTCCACCCGGCCGCAGGATCTCTCCAGAAGCTGCTTCGAGAGGGAGAGGGACTCCTCTGCCCGGGCCAGGGACATCGAAGGCAGGTAATCGTGAGAGAGGGTATGGCTTCCTAAGCAGATCCCCCGGCTGGAGATCGCCGTGAGCTGAGTAGGTGTGAGGGACCCCGGACGCCCTACATTTCCGGCGATCACAAAAACCGCAGCGGGGATCCGATGCTCGGCGAGGATCGGCAGGGCATGGGTGAAGAAGTCGTCGGTCCCGTCGTCGAAGGTGACCGCCACCGATCGGTCAGGCGGCGGCGCGCCCCGCTCCAGGCAATCCACGAGCTCCCCCAGGGAGATCGGCCTCCAGTGCGCTGCCAGGAGGGCCATCTGGCGGCTGAAGCGGTCGGGCGGGATCGTCGGGGTGTCGGTCCGGCCATCGGGATGGATCCGGTGATAGGCGAGGATCGGCGGATACCAGAAGGGGGCTCTAACCATGCGGCGATTTCCTTCCAATCGCCAGAAGGTAGCGGCCGCTGGCGTCTGCTTCAGCGCGGCGGGAAAGATCGGCCTGGAGGAGCAGCTCCTGCGCCGGCTCGGGCAGATCGTCCGGTTTGACGGCGAGCCACGAGAGCCAGCCGATCGGCCGTATCCCGATGAGCTGCACGCCGAGCGAGGGATAGAGGGATTCCAGATCTTCCCGGTCCTGCCAGTTGTAGTAGGAGCCGAAGAGGGTTCCCTCCTTCTTGGAGAGGAGGAGCCGGACGGCATCCCAATCCTTGCGCTGGAATGCCTCGGCCAGGTAGTACCCGGTGGGCCGGTGGGAGATGAAGCAGAGCCCTCCAGGGCGCAGGACCCGGATCAGCTCCCGCAGGATCTGGCGATGGTTTTCACGCAGATAGAGGACCTCGGCGCAGAGGACCACATCAAAGTCGGCAGCGGGGCGGCGCGGGAGCCACTGGGCCAGATCCGCCCGGACAAGTTCCAACTCCGCCGGCGCCTCGGAGGCGTGCCGCCGGGCGCGGCGCAGGCCCACCCCGGAGGTGTCCACGCCGGTCACCCGATGGCCTTCTGAGGCGAGCGGCACGGCGAGCCGGCCGGCCTGGCATCCGGCATCGAGGATCCGGAGGGGAGGGCGCAGGTTCGATCCGGTCAGCGCCTCGCGAATGTGGTGCAGGTAGAGACCCGCAAAGTAAGACTCCCCGGGATTCTCGAACATGTCGTAGTAGCCGGGTTCATCCCGCAGGATCGTTCGGCGGATCTTCCGAAGGAGCTTAGCCATTGCCCTGCTCCAGCCGGATGAAATGGATGAGCGGCAGGCAGAGGAATGTCGCCGCGCCGGAGATGATCACGAGCCAGTTGTACCCGACCAGGTCGTACAGCTTCCCCCCGGTGATGCCGGAGAGGAACATGCCCAGATTGAGGATGGAGGTGATCAGCGCGAAGCAGGTCGCCTCCTTACCCTTCGGGCAGATCCGAGCGGCGAAATCCACCACGATCAGCTGGATCACCATGCTGAAGATGCTGAACAGAATCGCGTACAGCACGATGCTGACGCGCGTGAGATAGAGGTAGGCGAACGTCGATGTGCCACTGACCAGCACGCTGATCAGCAGCCACTTCTTGAGGTTGATCGTCCGATTCACCTTCCAGTACCAGACGGCCCCCAGGATTGAGCAACTGGAACCCAGCGTGCTCAGCAGGCCCATCGCGAATCTGGAAAAATGCAGCTCGTCCCGCATCCGGTAGGAGAGGGGGACGCCGAAGGCCGGAGAGAACCAGAACAGGAACAGGAACAGCATGGACAGCAGCAGGCTCCTGTTCCCAAGGATTTCCCTCCAGGTGGTCTTCACCTGGAGTTCGCGCGCGGGCTGCTCCTTGTAAGAGAAGGCGAGGGTTGCCACCAGCGTCGGCACGATCGCGACCAGGAGGAAGCTCAAGTGGTAGTCGAAATGCTCGGCGATCCAGCCGCCCGCCGCCCCGGTGATCACCGTGGCCAGCGTGAGGGATCCCCACTGGATCGACTGGATCCGGCCGGTCAGCTTGTGTCGCTGCCCTTCCTCCACCATGATTCCGTCCACCGCGACGTCCTTCATCGCGCCGCCCAGCGAGTCCAGCACCAGGAAGGCGTAGAGAGCGAGCAGGGGCAGCGCCGGGAGGATGCCGATCGTCAGAGCCGTGGTGACTCCGAGAATGCAGCCCAGGATCATGTACGACTTGCGGCGGTAACCGAACAAGGGAAAGGTGTCGGACAGCCACCCGTAGAGGGGCTTGATCATCCAGGGGATCGTGGTGACCGAACCGAGGTACATCACGGTGGGAGGGGGCAGGTGCAGCGTCTCCTTCAGGTAGAAGAAGAGGGGCTGGCTGGTGAGGCTTCCGATCCCCTGGTTGAAGTAGACCAAGGCCGACATCGCATAGATGAGGAGCAGGTGCTTTCGGGGAAGCGGCTGAAGCGGCGGGGCCAGCGGGGGCGCTTCTATGGCTGCGGAGAGGCCGGCGCCGGCTCGGCGGGCGGAGCTTGATGAACCGGTTCA
>CAYFHV010000061.1:5143-9561 GCA_964343105.1 uncultured Planctomycetia bacterium
TCTGGGATGCGGGGGTAGCGGTAGCGGGCTGGGCGGTCGATGCGGCCTTCGCGGGGAGCTGTTCGAGCAGGGAGCGGCCCCGGTGAATGGAGGTGATGGCCAGCGAGAGGGAGGTCAGCATGAAGATCACGGCGCAGACGGTGGTCGCCCGGGTCAGGATCGCCGCACCTCGGGTCCCGAAGAACGATTGGGCTGCGCCCCCGAAGGTGTCGGCGAGCCCCCCGCCCCGCCCTGCCTGGAGGAGGATCACCGCGATCAGCACGAAGCAGACGGTGACATGAACGAGGAGGATCATTGCGTAGAGCATGGGGAGCCTTTCTTGGTGTGGGAGGCGGCCTGCACGATGGAGAGAAACGCGCCGGGATCGAGGCTGGCGCCGCCGACGAGCGCCCCGTCCACATCCGCCTGCGACAGAAGCTCGGCCGCGTTGTCCGGATTGACGGAGCCGCCGTACTGGATGCGGGTCCGCTGGGACACGTCCTTCCCGAATCGGTCCGCCAGCCAGCGCCGGATCCGGGCGTGGACCTCCTGCGCCTGCGCGCCGGTGGCGTTTCGCCCGGTCCCGATCGCCCAAACCGGCTCGTAGGCGATCACGAGGGTTTCGGGGGCGGAGGCGGCCGGGAAGCCGGCCAGGGCGATCTCGAGCTGGCCTTCGATGACGGACCAGGTGCGTCGGGTCTGCCGGTGCTCCAGCGTCTCACCCACGCAGAGGATCACGCGCAGGCCCTGCTCCACAGCGGAGAGGAGCTTTTTGTGGATGGCTGCATCGAGCTCCTGGAAAAGCTGCCTGCGCTCGGAGTGTCCGACGATGCAGTAGGCGCAGCCCAGCTCCTTCAGCATGGGGGCGGAGATCTCGCCGGTGAAGGCCCCCTGCCTTTCCCAATGGACGTCCTGAGCCCCGAGGAGGATCCGGCTGCCGCGCAGCAGCTCCCCCACCCGCTGAAGCGCGGTGTACGGGGGGCAGAGAACCACCTCGGCGTCGGAGAGGGCCGCCGCGCCCTGGACAACCCCGCGGGCGATGGAGGCCGCCTGCTCCAGTGTGCCGTTCATCTTCCAGTTCGCGGCGACGATCGGAACGCGCATCATCTTTGAAGGGCGGCAACGCCCGGCAGGATCCGCCCCTCCAGGAACTCGAGACTCGCCCCCCCGCCGGTCGAGACATGGGTCATCCGGTCCTTCAGCCCGAATTGATTCACCGCCGCAGCGGTGTCCCCTCCCCCCACCACGGTGACGGCGCCGGACTGGGCGAGCGCCTCGGCGATAGCGCGGGTCCCCTCGGAGAAACGGCTGACCTCAAAGACCCCGAGCGGACCGTTCCACAAGACGGTCCGTGCCCCGGCGAGCGCCTTCCGGAAGGCCTCCCGCGTCTTGGGCCCGATGTCCACGCCCTCCCAACCGTCCGGGACCCCCGGCTTCTCGGTGACCTGCATGGGGGCGTCGGCGGAAACCTCCCGCGCGATCACGTGATCCAGCGGCAGATGGAGCTGAACCCCCCGCTCGCGCGCCTTGGCGGTGATCCGCCGCGCCGTTTCAAGGTACTCCTTCTCCACCGGGGAGTTTCCTATGGCGATTCCCTGTGCGGCGAAAAAGGTGTACTGCATGCCGCCCCCGATCAGGATCCCGTCCACCTTGCCGACCAGGTTGTCGATGAGCCGGATCTTGTCAGAGACCTTGGCCCCCCCGAGGATCAGCCAATAGGGGGAGACCGGCCGATGGAGCACGCGGCCCAGGGCCTCGAGCTCCGCCTGGAGGAGGAAGCCGGCCACGGCGGGCAGATGCTGGGCGACGCCGGCGGTCGAGGCGTGGGCGCGATGGGCGGTTCCGAAGGCGTCATTCACGTAGAGGTCGCCGAGCCGGGCCAGCGCCTTCGCAAAGGCCGGATCGTTGGACTCCTCCTCAGGATGGAAGCGCAGGTTCTCCAGCAGGAGGATCTCCCCGGGCCGTAACCGGCTGGCCGCCGCCTCCGCTTCGGGACCGATGCAGTCCCGGGTGACCTGCACGGGCCTTCCGAGGAGCCGCTCCAGCGATCGCGCGACGGGGCCCATCCGCATCTCCTCCACCACCTTGCCATCGGGCCTGCCTAGGTGGCTCATCAGGATGACCCGCGCCCCTCTCTCCAGGGCGTACCGCAGGGTGGGCAGCGCCGCCTCGATCCGGGTGGTGTCGGTGACCTGACCGTTCTTGAGCGGGACGTTGAAATCGACCCGGAGGAGGACCCGCTTGCCATCCGGATCGACCTCCTTCAGCGTGCGAAAGGGGGGCTCGGCCACCGCCTGCTTCACCGCCGGCCCCCGGCCGCCGTGACCGGTTCCGGGTGGGAACCCCGGCTGACCACGAACTCGATGAGGTCCACGACGCGGCTGGAGTATCCCCACTCGTTGTCGTACCAGCCGAACACCTTGACGATGGTTCCGTCCGTGACCTTGGTGAGCGGCGCATCGAAGATGCAGGACTTGGGGTTGCCGTTGAAATCCTTCGAAACGAGCGGCGCCTCGGAATACTCCAGGTACTTGCCCAGCGGCCCCTGGGCGGCCTGTCGGAAGGCGAGGTTCACCGCCTCCACGGTGGTTGGTTTGGAGACCTCGCAGGTGAGGTCCACCAGCGAGACGTTCGGCGTGGGGACCCGGATCGCCAGGCCGTCGAGCTTGCCCTTCAGCTCCGGGATCACCAGCCCGATCGCCTTGGCGGCCCCGGTGCTGGTGGGAACCATCGATTGGGCGGCGGCGCGGGCGCGCCGGAGATCCTTGTGGGGCAGGTCGAGGATCCGCTGATCGTTCGTGTAGGAGTGGATCGTGGTCATGAGGCCCTTTACCACCCCGACGGATTCCTTGAGGACCTTCACCATCGGCGCGAGGCAATTCGTGGTGCAGGAGGCGTTGGAGAGGATGTGGTGCTTGGCGGGATCGTACATGGCATCGTTGACGCCCAGGACGATGGTGAGGTCCTCGTTCTTCGCGGGAGCGGAGATGATCACCTTCTTCGCCCCGGCCTGGAGGTGGCCGGACGCCTTCTCCCGGTCGGTGAAGAGGCCGGTGGACTCGACCGCGATCTCGACGCCCAACGCCTTCCAGGGCAGCTCCGCCGGCGTCCTGAAGCTGAGGATCTTGATCCGCCGCCCTTCGATCACCAGCTCTTCCCCGTCGGCCCGGACCTCGCCGGGAAAGATGCCGAAGTTGGAGTCGTACTTCAGGAGGTGTGCCAGCGTCGGGCCCCCCACGGGGAGGTCGTTGATGGCCACGAACTCCAGCCCGGGCCGGCCCCAGCCGGCGCGCAGAACCAGCCGTCCAATCCGTCCGAAACCGTTGATGCCGATCCGAACCGCCATTCAATCCCCCTCCTCTAACGGTACGACGTACCGAAGGCCCCTCAGGTACGTCGTACCGATCTGAGATGAAAGTCTATCTTACTTGAGGGGCGGAAGGGCTTCAAGCCCCTTCTGGCGGCGACCCCGCTCGGTCCAACAGCCGGGTGCCCCGTTGCCAGCGGTGGCCCCTCAGGAACTCCGCCGCCTCGAGAGGCCTGCCGCCCTCTGCCTGGAGCCGATCGATCCTGATCTGGCCTCGGCCTGTCTGCATCCAGAGCCCCTCGCGCGCATCTGCCTGCGCCACGGCGCCGGCCGGCAGGGACGACTCGTGGCGCCGCGGGTCGGAACGGACGCGGAGCAGTTTGATCATCCGGCCGCCGAGCCAGGTGAGCGCGCCGGGCCACGGCTGCACGGCACGGACAAGGCGATGGATCGCGTCACAATCGTTCTCCCAGCGGATGATCCCATCCGCCTTCTGAAGAGGCGGCGCCAGGGTCGCCTTCGATTCATCCTGCGGGGTCAGGGGCGGCGGATCCCGCTTGAGGAGCTCGAGGGCCGCAGGCCAGGATTCCGCAGCCAGGCGGGAGAGCTTCTCGCTAAGGGAAAGGGAATCCTCCTCCGGTGCAATCGGGCATTCGGTCTGGAGCAGGATCGGGCCGTGGTCGATTTCCTCATCGAGGCGGAAGATCGTGACCCCGCTCTTTTGGTCCCCGGCGAGGATGGCCCTTGCGATGGGGGAGGCGCCGCGGAAGCGCGGAAGGAGGGAGGCGTGGGCGTTGAAGACGCCCTTTGGGAAAAGCTTCAGGAGCGGCGGCGGCAGGATCCGGCCGTACGCGACCACCACCCCAGCGTCCGGCTGGAGTGAGGCCAGCTCCTCCAGGAGGTGGGCATCCTCCAGCCGCTGCGGCTCCAGGAGCGGGATCCCGGAGGAGCGGGCGACCTGGGCAACTGCCGAGGGCTCGTGGATGCTCCGCCCCCGGCCGGAAGGACGGCTCGGCTGGGTGACAACCGCCCGAACGCGGTGGGAACTGGCCAGCAGGTGCTGCAGGCTGGGCACGGCGAAGGGTGGCGTTCCGAAGAAGAGGAGATTCATCGCTCCGGCTGACGCCTCCGC
>CAYFHV010000062.1:0-9537 GCA_964343105.1 uncultured Planctomycetia bacterium
GTGCCGATGCCCATCGTGATGGCGTACTTGGGCACCTCGTTCATGTTGCGGAAGAAGCGGGCGTTGTCCTGCCGGGTGCGGTCGTCCAGGGTCTTGACGCGCGTCCGGGACCCCAGCGAGGAGCCCGGTTCGTTGAAGGCAATGTGGCCGTTTCCGCCGATGCCGAGCAGCTGGATGTCCAGGCCGCCGGCCTTGACGATCTGCTCCTCATACCAGCGGCAGAAGCCGGGGACGTCCTTCGCGGTGCCGTCGGGGATCTGCACGTTCTTGGGATTCACATTGATCTGCTTGAACAGGTTCTCCCACATGAAGTAGTGGTAGCTCTGGGGATGGTCATGGGCAAGCCCCACGTACTCGTCCAGGCTGAAGGTCACGACCCGCGAAAAGTCGAGGCCCTCCTGCTTGTGCAGCCGGATGAGCTCCTTGTACGTCCCCAGCGGGGTGGAACCTGTGGCCAGCCCGAGCACCGCGCGGGGCTTGCGTCGAATGACCTCCGCAATCAACTCGGCCGACAGCTTGGACATCTCCTCAGCCGTCTCTTTGACAATCACCTCCATGGCGAAGCAGCTCCTCCTTCAGGTTGTCTGTGACCGTTGATGAACGATGTGACCGGAAACCGCCCCTCGCGAGGCCCATCAAAGCAGAGATTTTTTATAACACAGTCCCCCGCGGCCGTCAAGGAAACCACAGTTGGCGGGGCCGTCAGGGAGACCAGGGCTGGCGGGTCTCGCTCTCCGGAACCGCCCCGAAGGAGCGGTCCACCTTCCCGTCGAAGTTCTCGTCCACCCGGCCGCCGGTGAGCTTCGTCCCCGCCTGACCGTAGTAGAACCAGGCGTCCGGCCGGCCGTCCCGGTTCTTGTCCATGATCATGAAATCCTTGAACCCTTC
This sequence comes from uncultured Planctomycetia bacterium, assembly GCA_964343105.1. Lineage (GTDB taxonomy): Bacteria > Omnitrophota > Gorgyraeia > 1-14-0-20-64-10 > 1-14-0-20-64-10 > CAYFHV01. The sequence goes on from CAYFHV010000062.1 coordinate 889, forward strand.
CGCATTGAAGTAGGCCCAGGCATCGAGCTTCCCGTCAAAGTTCAGGTCCGCCTGCTCGCGCTGGGCGCGCCCTTCCTTGAAGAACCGGATGAGGTCCGGCTGGCCGTCGTTGTTGCGGTCCACCTCGGACCGGACCACCTTGCCCGCCTCAAGGAAGATCTGCACCTCCCTCCGGCCGTCCCGGTCCCGGTCCCGCTCCACCCGCACAATTTGGGTCCCCTCGGTGTACCGCCACTCGTCCACCCGGCCGTCCTTGTCGGTGTCCAGCTCCTCGACCCGCGCCGGGGCCGGGGCCTCGGCCCCGGCGGCGCACGGAGCGAAGGCGCAGGCGGCCGACAGGAAGAGCGCTGCGGAGACCCCGCAGCGGATGGCGCCGCGAATCGTCACTCCAGGATCCTCAGGGTGTCCGCCAGGTAGTTGATCTTCCGGTGCATCTCCTGGCCCGCGGAGGGCAGCCGCTGGAGATCGTTCCGAAGCGCGTGCACCGTCGTCTGGAGCGACTCGATCAGACGCCGCCGCTCCAGGAAACGGGGGCCCAGCTTCGAGGTGATGTCGTTGATCAGGTCCGCCACGTCCTTGAGCTCATCGAAACGGCGCAGCACCAGCGGCGCCAGGTCGAATTCTCCCTTGGCCATGAGCTTGAGGTACCTCTTGATCCGGACCAGCGGCCCGGCCACCGCATGCGAAAGGAAAAGCGTCAGGATCATGGCCACCGACAGCAGCGTGAGAGAGCCCACCGCCAGCCGGAAGTAGATGAGCCGGAGGATCTCGACGAGCCGCCCCTGCGGATAGACCTGGGAGAGCTTCTCCACGAGCTCCGACCAGCCGGTGAAATAGACGGTGGCTGCCGTCACGCCGAGGAAACCGGCCAGGATCCCGAAGGTGAGGAAGAGGTACGGAAGCTGAATCGACAAATCGGTCAGGTAATGGGTCCTGCGAAATTTCTCTGCCATGGGATGATTCCTCCTTACAGTCCGTGCGGCTGCCTCTCCAGCATTCGATCCCGATGAAGAATCAGACGAATCCCCTTGCCGCGCGCCTGGGCCAGGCGGCTTCGCGCCGTCGCCAGCGGCATGTAGCGCGTGGGCTCCTCCCCGATCCGGATGATTCGATCCCCCGCCGACAGGCCCGCCTTCTCAACAGCGCCTCCCGCCCCGACCGCGCGGACGGTGAGCCCCAGCCGTTCCATCTCGAGCTCCACCTGCGGCCAGCGGCGCCCGGCACCATCCCCGGCGGGAAGATCCACCTGCCGCTGGAGCGTGATCTTCACCCCGGTGCCAGGTTCCCCGACGAGCTCCTCCGCCGCCTGCTCCGGCGTGAGAAAGGCCAGCGAGAATCCCCAGCAGAATGCCAGGGCGTCGCCGGCCCTCACCCCCGCCTGCTCGGCGGCCGAGCCGGTGCGGACGCTGGCCACAACCGGCAGGGAATCGGAAACGCTGAGCGCCAGCCCCAGCTGCCCTTCCAGCGCCGCGGCCCAGTCGACCGGCCGGCGGCCGACCGCCTCCACCCTCCTCTGCAGCTCCTCCAGCCGATGCAGGGCATCCTCCGCCTCGCTGAGCTGGGGATGAATCTGAAGCGCCTTGCGGAGAAACCCCCTGGCCAGCGAAAACTCTCCCTGCTCCATCGCCTGCCGGCCCAGATAGAGGTAGTTCCGCTCCGGATCGGAAAAAAAGATCTCGTCCACCTCGCCGCGGAGGATCGTCCGCTCGCCGCCCTCGGTGCTCACCACCACCCGGTCCCGGTGCTCCTCCACCACGAGACCCTTCAGTGTCTCGCCGGACTCGAAGTAGACGACATCCGCGAGGGCCGGCGGGACGAGCGCCAGCGTCACTGCGAGGGCTGCGATTCCGGGCCTTATGTCACTCACCGCAGAGCTTCCGGTAGCTCTCGTAGTGGTGGTAGGCGAACCCGCCGAAGCTCGGCCGGCGCCCCACGGACCGCTCGATCTTCTCCACCTCCCGGCGGAGGGTCGCGCAGGAGGTTCCCCCAAAGGTCACGTAAGCCGGATACAGGTTCTCCTGCGTCTCCTGGCCGACGATCACCCTCTTGCCGATCCCGTCGGCGTAATCCATCTCCAGCGAGACCAGGTGGACTGTCCCGTCGCTGCCCTCCGCGAAGTTCCGGTAGGCCATGACGGTGACGCTGTCCACGGTGTCCAGCACATGCTGGGAGGGGGCCTTGACCTGGCCGTTCCAGAGAATCCGGTAGGAGGGATCGTCGTCGAACCAGAACGGGATGTCCACCGCAAAATGCATCGGCCGGGCGTCCTGCCGCAGCAGCTCCGCAATGAGGGAGTTCAGATCCAGATAGCCGCCCAGCAGGATCTCGGGATGCTCGGTCCAAGTCTTGGAGAGGAGGTACACCTCCACATCGGTGTGGATCCCGTCGAACCGCTCGGCGGGCGGCGCGCGCGCGTTGAGCTGCCGGACCGCCTCGACCCACTGCAGCGGGACGTGATGGTACTGGCTCTTGCCCCAGCGCGGATCCCCGGCCAGGGCCTGCACCGAGATCCCGGCCCGGTGGGCCTCCCGATTAAACTGCCGGAATGATCGGTCGAGGGGAGAGCGCAGGTCGTAGGCGGACAGGAACAGGGCGTCGATCCGGTGGCGCCGGCAGAAGCTGAGCAGCCGTGCGCGGGATTCCGGCGTCAGGACGATCCGGGCATCCCAGACCCACATCGCCCGCACCGGGCCGGCGATCGGGACCCCATCCTCCGCGGACCCGGGGGCGGGCACCTCCCGGCCGGCCGAACCGGTGGCCGGCAGAACGGGCCGCCTGGCCGGCAGCAGGGCGTACAGCCCCACAGCCCCGAGGATCAGCCCGCCGACAACCCAGGGGAGGGCTCTCGCGATCTGGAGGCGTTTCACTCCAGCGCGAGGTTGTCGACGTAGATCGTTCCGGTGTGACCGGTCTCGGGGAAGAGATCCCCCTCGAAGACGATGGCGATCGAGGCCAGCTGGGTGTAGTCCAGGAAGAACTCATCCAGCGGCACGGTCGCCTTCTGCCACTGGGTCGTGAGCTTCCCCTCCGGCAGATACTTGCCGACCTCCTCGGACTTGACCGAATCCCCGATCTTGTCCCAGTGCCGGTCGGACACCCCCACGACGAAGTTCTCGTCTCCCTTCTCGCCGCGGACCCAGAAGGTCACCGCCTTGTACTGCGAGGCGTCCATGTACTGGTCGCCCAGGGGCTCCGGCTCCGGGTTATCCGGGGTGGGAGCCACCAGCGCCGGCGGAGATTTGAGCAGCGTGTAGTAGCCGCACCAGCCCCCCGAATCGTAGGGGCCGCCGCTGTTGCGCTTGTCGTACCGCAGCATGGCCACCTGGCTCTCCTTGCCCGCCACGGTCTCTTTCCGGACGCTCACCATCGCCTTGGAGGGGGCCCGGATGAAGACGTTCGCCCGGTTACCCAGCTTGTTCTTGGCCCCATCCTCCGTCTCGAAATCGTCCACCAGCAGCGTGGCCGCCCAGGCGCATGGCGCAATCGCCAGGGCCGCAACGGCTCCTATGATGGCCAAACGAACCTTGAGTCCCTTCATCTCCTCTGCCTCCTTCCTCCTCGTCATCATTCCAGCGTCAAATCATCCAGATAGACCGTTCCCCTTCCCTCGCCTCCGGGGAAGACCGACCCTTCAAAGCAGACCGCCAGCGAGGCCAGCTCCCTCATCTCCAGCATGAAGGTGTCCAGGGGCACGCTTGCCCTCTGCCAGGAGGTCGTGATCTTCCCCTCCGGCAGGTACTTGCCGATCGGCTCCGACTTCACGGAGTCGCCTACCTCCTCCCAGTGCCGGTCCGCCAGACCCAGGACGAAATTCTCGCCGCCCACGGCCCCTTTCACCCAGAAGGTGACGGCCTGGTAGGGCGTGCCGTCGAAGAAGCGGGAGCCGCTTTTGAGCAGCGTGTAGTAGCCGCACCAGCCGCCGGAATCGTAGGGCCCCCCCTTGGGCTTCTTGTCGTACCGGAGCATGAGGGATTTGGCTCCCCCGTGCGCCTCCCTGTCGCTGGAGAGCGCCAGGGCCCGGGAGGGGGCCATGACGTAGGTGTTGCTGCGGCCCCCGATCTTGTTCGACCCGCCGCCCTCGAAATCGTCAACGAGCAGCGTCGCCGCCCAGGCGGCGCCAGGCCGCGGGCCGGGGGTGATGAGTAAGAGCAGAATCAGAGCCGCCTTCAGAACCGGTTTCACTGTCCGTCCTATCAGAAACAATTTCACTGTTCGTCCCATTCCTTCAGCAAGTCCTTTTCGGTTTTCCGGATGAAGCGCAGGTCATCTAGGTAGAGGGTCCCCACTCCAGGCTTGGGGAAGTTGATCACGAAGGAGCCCATCTGGCCCCAGTCCAGCTTACCAAAATCCGCCAGCGGAATCACCACCTCTTGCCACCCCGTGGTCACCCCCTTCGGCAGGTACCGCTCCACCATCCCCGCCTTGACCGAGTCGCCGATGGTCAGCCACGAGCGGTCCGCCATGCCGATCTCAAAGGTTTCCCCTCCCTTCTCGCCGCGCACCCAGAAGCGGACCTCCTTGTACGGGGTCAGGTCAAAATAGTCCCCGTCAATCTGATTGAGCAGGGTGTAGTAGCCGCACCAGCCGCTCGACTTCTTGTCGAAATCCAGGCGAAGGGCGCGGTTGACCTGCCCGACAGGTCCGCGTTTCGAGATCACGCGCGTGAACTCGCAGACCGACGGCAGGCGCTTGTACGCGTTCGCCTTGCGGCCCAGGAGGTTCAGATTGCTGTGGTCAAAATCGTCGAGGAGCAGCTCCCCCTTGGCCTGGATCTCGGACTGCCGGTCCACAAACGCCTCCTCGTGGAAGGCGAGCCGATCCACCCAAAAGGCCCCTTCCCCCTCCTCGTTGAAGCTGAAGACCAGGCTGTACACGCGGCTCAAGTCCGCTCCGAAGAAGTCCCCCAGGGGCACCGCCACCTTCTGCCACTCGGTGGTCGGCCCCTTCGGCAGGTACCGGTAGATGGAGCCGGCGATCACCGCGTCCTCCCTCTTGTTGGAGATGGTGTCGTTGAGCCCCAGCTCGAACGCCTCCCCGCCCTTGGCCCCCTTCACCCAGAATGTCATCGTCGAATAGCCGGAGAGATTCGCCAGCAGGATCACGTACGCCCCGCAGAAGGAGGGGTCCGCCATCTTCCGGTAGCGGAAGAACATCCCCTCCTCGGAGCCCTCCATGTGGGTCTTCCGGTCCGGGTAGACTCCGTACTTGGAGGGTTTCATCGCATAGCCCCCGAAGCGGCCCCGCTGGGCGAACCGCTCCTCCGCCTCGAACAGCACCGTCCCCTCCGGCAGGGGCGGGACCTCCCTCAGGGAAACCCCCTCGGCCGCCAGCGCGGCGAGCAGCGGGCGCCAAAGTGGGGTCCCCAGGAAGAGCGCCGCCGCCACCGCCATCGGTACGACGTACCTGGAGGCCCTTAGGTACGTCGTACCGGTTTGAGGATTCATTTCAGCTCCAGGAGGTTGAAGGTCGTCGGGTCCCCCCACTGCCGCTCGGTGGAGCTGGAGAGCAGGCACTTCTGCGGCTGATGGGCGGCGTCGCAGTCCGATCCGTCCACCAGGACGCCCAGCCGGAAACCGGGTTTGAGCTGGCCGGATTCCAGGACGTCCCGCTGAAGGGCCATCTGCTGGAGGGTGGCCCCCTTGGGCAGCTCGATCTTCCTCGGATCCACGCCGATCCTTTTCGCCACGTTCTGGAACAGGAAGGCGGTGGGGATCCGCACCTCCATCGTGTAGCCGTTTTCCTTCTTCCGGGCGGCGACCTGGATCTCCTTCAGCGTCTCCGGCCGCACGCTGGGAACCCACACGTGCACCTCCGGGGGAAGATCCTTGAAGTTCCCGGGGCTCAAGCCCAATTGGAAATCATCGGCGGAGTTGACCGCCTCCCGGTAATCCCCGAAAAGGTCCGCGTCCAGCCACAGCTCGACGTGATCCCCCTCCCACATGTCCGCCCCGCGCTTCTCCTGGAGATGCGCATCGTCCCGGACATCCAGGGCCAACAGGAGCGCCTTCGGCTCCCAGGCGAAGGCCGCCTGATACGACAGATCCTGCGCCCAGTTCCACGCCCCCGCCCCGTAGACCACGTTGGCCTTGGCGTCCACCTTGAGCCAGTGGACCCCCGACCAGTCGGCGAGGTCGCCGTCCAGCTCGACCGGGCCGGCGCGCACCTGGGCGGCGATCGGCGGGACCTTGCCGGTTCGTTCCCGCGTGGGGACGTTGCGGCCGCGGGGCAGGATCCGGTAGCTGTCGTAGGCGTGGATCGCCAGGCCGTCGAAGCCGGGCTGGCCGGCGAAGGCGTCCACCACCTGCGTCAGCTCCCGCTCCATCTCCTCCCATCCCTCCTCCACGAAGGTGTTCCGGCGCTTGCCCTGGTTCATCTGCACCAGGTCCTGCGTCTCCACCCCGACCACCATGGCCACCTTCAGCCGGTTGGCCATCTCCACGTGCGACCGCCCGTTGTCGACGATGTCGCGCGCGCTGTCGTAGTAATCCATGAGGGCCGCGTAGTCCAGGTGCTTCAGCAGCTTCTCCTCCATCTCCGGCTCCCGGTTGTAGAAGATCGGGATCGCCAGCCCCATGACAAACGGCTTGCCGGCCGTGGGCCCCACCGCCCACGGCCGCTTGGGCAAAGTCCCCGGCGGAAGGTGCTCAAGGGTGTCCCTTTTGGGACTGTCCCCGTCGATGAGGGAGCGGCACTGTGCGATCAGCTCGATGAACTCGGCCTGCAGCTTGGCCCGGTCGCCGGTCTCCCACTCCTGCGTGAGGTACGGCTCGATGTCCAGGTGCACGCCGTCCATCCGCTCCTCCGCGGGCCGGGCCCGGTTGAACTGCAGGAACCCGTCGATCCAGGCCAGCACCCGGGGGTGAAAAGTCTTGAGCGCCCAGAGGGGATTGCCCTGAAGGGCCTGGACCTCGATCCCCCGGTCATGGCACTGGCGGAGGAACTCCGCCAGCTCCTTCTGGTACGAGGCCGGCGTCTCCGGGATCGGGTCCTCGCCCAGGTACAGGTAATAGCGCCGCATCGCGGTCCGCTCGGAGAGCGCAAAGAGCTCCCGGCGCGCCTCCGGATTGCTGACCGGATCGTATTTCCAGATCCACGTGGCCCGCGGAGCGCGCGGATCCGCCTTCGCCGCCGGCGCGTTCTCCCGCTGGATCCGCTCCACCTCCTCGTCGTACACGAAGGCGACATCGTCCATCTGGACCGCCCCGGATCCCTCGTACCGGAACCAGAGGACGAGGGACCCCATCCTGGAAAGGTTCAGATCCGCCCGCAGGCTCTGCAGGGGGATCTTCACCTGCTGCCAATCGGTGGTCACCCCTTTCTGCAGGAACGCCATGATGGGCCCCACGTACACCGCGTCGATCTGCAGATCCTGCATCCGGTCGTCGGCGAGGCCCACGTCGAAGCGCTCCCCGCCCCTCTCCCCCTTCACCCAGAAGGAGAGGGCGTTGTGGCGCGAGATGTCGATCCCGTTCAAGAGGGTGTACCAGCCGCACCAGCCGCCGAGCTTGGCGTATTCGATCCGGAGGGCGTAGCCGACCGAGCTGGGGCGGGTGTCCACCACCTTGGTGATCACTGTATAGGAAGGGCGGCGGGCCCAGGTGCCCTGGAAGGCATCCAGCCGGTTCTTCCGCTCGCCGAAGAGCCCGGAGGTTTTCCCGGTTTCGAAGTCGTCCACCAGGATCGCCGAAGGGGGCTCACTCCAAGCCAGCCGGCCGATCCCTCCCAGCAGCGCGACGCTCCCGAGGAGGATCAGGACCCTTCCCATCAGCCGGTGTTCGACCACAGGAAGACACCCATTCAGGAAAAGCGTGGATACAGCGCAACAGGAAGGACGCGGCTGGCTCGGATCAAATCCCCATCGAGGGTCCACAACCGCGCCCTATGACATGCGGAAACCGCGGCGATCAACGCATCCACCGTAGACAGTCCAATCCCCTTCTGGCGGCAACGGCGGGTAAATCCCGCCGCCTTGAGATACACCCTCTGCGGGGCGTCCAGATAATGATGCCTCATCAAGCTCCGCTGAACCTCCCGCCGATAATGGGCCGAGTGAATCCCTTGAATCACCTCTTGAAGGATGACCCCACAGGTGGCCGCCTGTATCTCGATGACGTCCCGCATGACTTGCGCTTCGATGCAGGAGGGGGTTCGGAAGATGGCGATCCAGACTGAGCTATCGACCAAGATCAATCCTTCGGTCCCTCCTCATCTCCTTCAGCCTCCCCACCCATTTGACCTTGCCGGCCAGCCCCAAGATCCTCCGAGCCTCTTTTCGCCGGACCAATTCCCCCAGAGCAAGGTTCACAATCTCCACCTTCTTGGTCAAACCGGTCAATCGCCCTGCCTTCTTGACCAATGCGTCATCCAGATCCACCACCGTCCGGCTCATCGGCAAACCCTCCTCTCATGAAATAGGATACTACGGATGATATCAAAATCGCCGCAGAAAGATATCAAAGAAAAACTCCCGTTGACGGTGCCATCTCGGATTCTAACGCGATTTCAGAGCTGTGTCGCAGTGGCGTCGAACTGCTCGAGACCCGCCTGCACCACCGATTCCAGCCGGAGGAACCGGCCCGGATAGTCGCGGACGGTCTGGAGGAGAACTGCGGCCAGCTGCCCCTCGTCCAGGCTCTGCGCCAGCGCCCG
>CAYFHV010000063.1:0-9192 GCA_964343105.1 uncultured Planctomycetia bacterium
CGATCAGCCCGAGGGCCCGGCTGACCTGCCGTGCGGTTTCCGGAGTCATGGCGGCCGGGTCAATTTCGGCAAGCCGCCCCCTGAGCTCCTCCGAAGCTGCACGCAACTCGGCAATCTCCGGAGCCACATCCGTCTCCGCCGGACGCTGACCCATCGGTGTCACAGTAGGCTGGGGCCGTGCGGCGGGATCGGTCCCGGTTGGGGTCTGAGGCCGTGTGTCGGTTGCGCTCGGCTCGGTCCGGGATTCCGTGCGGGCTTCTGCGCCGGTCTGCCGCGCCTCCCCGGCTTGCGCCGCATCCCGGGCCCGGCCGGCTTCTCCATCGGATGATGAATGCTCCCTCGCCAGCGTCCGATTGGTTTCCTGTATCGCCGAAGCCCCCGTGCGCACCAGCGCCCGGCCTTCCGGAGTCAACGACCGCCCAGCTCCCAAGGTCACCCTCGAAGCTGTCCCCAGCTCGTGATAGGTCGGAATGAACAGGAAGCTGACGGCGGAGCCCGCACGCTGGGCCCATTCGCGGGGAACACCGATGCTCTCCAGCCCACGCCCCAGCGGCTCCCCAACGTAATATCCCGCCAGCGGCAGGACGACTGCCAAGTCGAACTGGACCTTCGCGTAGTGGCCCAGAAGCCCGGCCTGCGACAGCCCACCGAGTGTCGCCGCACGTTCTCCGAACATGGACCAGACCGCTGAACCGACAGGAGCGACCAGCGCGATCATGAGGATTGTTTCGGCCTCCTGGCCCGGGTTCTCAGCCACGGACAACCAGAATTGCTGTGGTGTCCTCGCAAAGTGACCGATGACCTGATCCCACGGCTCAGCAAAGCCGATGGCCCGGCCGCGCCCATCCACCTTGATCTCTATTCCAGCGGCTTTCAGACCCAGGTTCATGTAGCCGACCGCCAGCATCAACGTCATGTATCCGTATCCCAGGTGGGGCAACGACAGGAGAAATCGAGGAAAACCCGCGACCAAACCGACCATCCCAGCGCTCTGACCGGCGGCAAACCGCCCTGTGAAGGCGGCCCAGGCAGAACCCCCGAGACTCCCACTGCCCATGATCGTCGTGCGCCAGGCCGTACCCATGGCCGGCAGTCCGCGCACCCCCAGCATCGCCGCAGGGGTGCTGTGCAAGACGTGTCCTGTGACGATCCCCGCTGCGCGGCCCACCGCGCCCGGGATGCCCGCTGTCCGGTACGAGGCGCCCACGGCGGTCCAGAACGCAGCCCGATATGCAGCCGCCTGGGTGAAGGCGGTAGCCGCACTCATGGCCGTCCTCTCAAGAAACGCGGCCGCCCCGGCGGAGGTCAAGGTGGACAAGAAGCCCGCGCGGCCCAGGCCGGTCCCGACAGTGCGCGCACCCACCACCCAAGCGGCGCCCCGGCCGATCGAGCTTGCGCCGAAGCCGAAGTGCCCAAACTCCGTCGCGATCCGGCCCGCCAGGCTCGTCCTCACGTACGTCTGGAACCCTCTTGCGTACGCCTGCCGCGCCGCCGCCCCGGTCAGCCCTTGCGCCGCCGCGCGGCCGGCACCCCTGCCTCCCAGGTTCGCCCAGATGCCGGCTCCACCCGAGAAAACCAGCGCGATCTCCCCGGTGATCCGAACGGCGTGTATCGTGGCGCCGAACTGCTCCGGAGTCATCGAGATGAACCCGCCGTAGAGCCGGAGTCTGCCATCCGCGTCTGCCCCGGCCCGAGCGAGCGTCTCCCCTCCGCCGATGGCCCCCCAGCCAACCACGCGCGTCTGGAGCCAGATGTCAGCAAAAATGTTGCCACGCGTTTGGGCCCACCAGGGGAACGCTACGTTCCGGTTGGCCTGGAATTCTCCTGTGCGGGGGTTGAAGGTCCCAAAGTAATAGGGAGATTCCGTCCCATCGACGTTCACGACATAGGTCGTCGCGCTCATGCGCCGGCCGGTCGAGTCGAGGCTGTGGGCGAAAACCCGGAAGCCGGTCTCGCCGCCCATGTCCTGGATGAGCCCGAAGCTACCGTAGATCTCGACGGGAGGTGCCCCCGGCATCTGGGCGATCTCCGGGTAGTTCGGATTGATGAAGCGCCACTCGCGGTCCCCGGCGTCCCAGAACGGGATCGCGTAGAAATCCATCCGTCCCGCATAGCTCCACCGGTCCGTGCCCGGGATCCTCTGGAGGAAGATGACCGAGTCTCCCAGCGGCTGGTGGATCCTTGTTCCGTCGTCCATGCGGGCGCCCCAGAGGTAGCGCATGGCGAACAGGCGGGTGTCGCGGTTATCCCGGAGTGCCAGCTCCCAGATGCGGCCCCCGTCCGCTTCGCCCGCTTGCATGGGGCGCCAGTTCCGTTCGACCGCCTGGAATCGCCAACTTCCATCCGTATTGCGAACCAGCACACCGTGGACGCGGGACATCGTTGGAATTCCCTGATCATTGAACCGCGTTTCGCTGGCGCGCGTGTTTTGGAGGTCCGGGTTCTCCCAGCGGTGTTCGTCAGACCACTGCCGGTAGTAGGTATCCGCCCGGGTCACCCGGTAGACCCCATTGTCCAGCACGCGCGTGAGGGTCGTGTTGTGCAGCCAGAACGGCCGCACCCGCTGCTCGATCACCTCCTGGCCATCCGCGTTGATGAACCGCCGGTAGATCAGCTCCGGCTCCTCCATCCCGTCGGCCTGATAGGCCCAGTGTTCAATCCGGTCGTTGTCGGGGTCAAAGGTGTACGGCTGCCGGACGTGGGTGGAGTTGCGGACCGACGTGAAGTCCGCCCCGGAACCGGTCGCCTCACGAGCCTCCCGGTTCCGCAGCCAGTCCGATTCAAACCGGGGATTGACGTTCTCGGTCAACCGCCACTCCATGCGGTCGTCCTGCCAAGCACCCCCCCCCGCGGTCACGCGGAACTGGGACCGCTGACCGTTGGAGTTCAATCCATACAGACCCCTGCTGGGATTTGCACGGTCGACCCGACTGCCATCTCTGAGGACAACGTACTCGCCCAGCGCGTACCGGTTCTCCGAAACCAGGAGCGGGTTGCCCCTGGCGTCGTGGGCGTTTGGATCCACCGTCCGCTCGATCACCACGAACCGCGCCCCGCGGCCCGATTGACCCGTCGCCGGATGCTGCACTCCCCCTTCCCACACGACAGTCCAAGAGCGCTGGTGGCCGTTCTCCAGGCGCAGGTGGGGCTCGTGGGTCGATGCGCTCAGGGTCATGAACACCTGCCGACCATCAACCCTTGCATAAGATCCGCGTGGAGCGTAAAGCAGAAGCCCTCTGGTTTCCCTCAGGAATCGATCCAGAGCCGCGGCATCCGCGCCGGCTGGCCGCACCAGCTCGCCGGTCCCCCCAATAGAGTTGTAGGAAAGTCTCGCCAGCGCTCGTGTATCTGCTTCACTCAGATCATAGGCCACGACCCGGTTGTTCGCGTCCAACCGATAGACTGTGCGGGGCGCGTCTGCCATCTGCAGCCGGTGCAACGGTTCCACCAGGCCCTCGGATTCCCGGACGAGCTCCGCCCTCCTCCCCCCGAGTCGGGCGAGCTCTGCCCCATCCGTCGCAAGAACTTGCCTTTGCGTTTCGATCGCAGCCCGCCATGTTTCCCGCGCTTGCTGCATGGCCCGGCGCTCCGCCTGCGTCGGAAGTCCCCGGTCGCGCGCCGGCGCAGAGTGGGCAATCCCCACTTCGGCAGCCCGCACCGCTGCATTCGCCGCTCTGACCCTGCCCTGAAGCACTGAAATCATCGGATCCAGCCGCTCCGCGATCAAGCTGGAATAGGTCTCCAAGCGCAGCCGATAGGAAGAATGAGCCGCCTCCCGGACGTGCCCGTACGCCGTCCGGAGCGGCTGGATGAATTGGTCGTACCGTTCCCTGAAGTCCGCGTACCTGCCGGTAAACTGCCTCAGGTCCCGGAACACCCCGCTCGCCTCGCCCCAGCGGACAAAGAGCCCGCGTGAAGAGGCGTCGGTGCTGTTGAGAAGCGCGTCGATCCGGCCGGCCGACTGGGCGGTCTGGACAAGGCCGGCCAGCTGGGGATTGATGTTCCCGTCGGGCTCCACAGCGATGTGCTGGAACACCTCGTTCAGCTCATGGTACCTGCCGTAGAGAAACAAGTACTCCATTCCCTCTCCCACCGGCCGGCCTGCGGCATCCCAGGCCTGCACTGCGTCCACCAGGTGGCTGATCTGCGGCTTAATGGAAACCAACCGCCGATTGAGCTCCTGAAGCGCCTCCCTGCCGGCGTCACTGGTGAAATAAGCAACCAGGGTTCCGGTCGTCTCGCGGATGTTATCCCGGAGGGCGTGAAGCGTCTCGACGTTCTCTGGGCGCGAGCCGCTGAGCAGCGCCCGAATATCGGATTCCTCGGCCGCCATGCGGTTCAACGCCGTTCGCAGCGGACCCTCCGGCAAGCTTAGCGTAACGGCGCCCGGTCCCCCGCCGCTCCGCGCCCCAAGGATCTGGCCCACCAGCGCCAGCCCGCCTTCCAGCTCCTGGTGCAGGCCCAGGGGTCCCATCGTTTCCCCGGGAGCAGCGCCCGCCTGGAAGATGGCCCGCTGGCGATTCTGGTAGGAGTCCAGCACCCCCAGCCGGGCGGCCAGCATTTGCCGTTCCGCCTCACCCATCGGCGGCCGCACCGGCCCATGCGCGCCAGCAGGCAGGCGGTCACCGTCCACCCCTGCCTCTATGCGGGAGAGCAGAGCGTCAAGCTCAACGTAGTTCCTCTCCATGGCGGAGAGCCGGGCTCGGAACGTGGGGCTATCGTTGTAAATCTGGAGCCGCGTCCTCAGAGCCTGACCATCATTGCTCAACCGGGTCAGATCCGTGTTGAGCTGCCGTCTCTCATCCTCCGTAAGATCCGTATACCCCAGGCGCCTGATGACATCCTGCGCAAGAGTTTCAAAACCCTGGGCGTCCCGGACAATCCTGCTGAGCCCCGGGTCGAGCAGTTCCAGAGGAGCTGGCACATTCCGCTGAGCATTCGGATCCTGCCCCACATTCAGCCTTCCCCACAGGCCCAGATGGCGGGTTTCAAGACGCTGCCAGTTCGTTGCGAGCCGCTCGATCCGGCCGTTAGGCCCGAAGCTCGGGTGCAGCCGATGCCGAATCGCAGCAACCGGCTGGCCGGCGGCGTCAACCAATACGGGTTGACCATCCGCGCCGAAACTAGCCCCCAAAATCTCCTCGGCTCTGGCGAGCAGAGTTGCTCGGTCGGGGACGGCCGCTCCGGCATCGGGCGGTACTGCCGCGGCATCCTCCGGGGGCACAGGAGCTCCTGCAGGAGCTCCTGCCCCAGCCAGGACCACGCTGGGCGGGGGCGTCACCGGGCGGAACGGCCGGCTGGCCGGGTCATTCCGGTTGTAGTTCGGGTTGACCTCCAGCCACTCTGCTGGCCTTCCGAATGAAGACTGCCACCAGGCCGTCGGCGTGAGCTCGAGCCTGCGCGTTTCGGGATCCCGATCCACGCGGTATCGCTCCAAGGTGGGCTGGTGCCAGAAGGACTGGCCCTCCCGCGCCTCCCGGATTTCTATGTCGGCGGGATCCACGGCAATGCCCTCCGCAAACAGGACAGGATCCTGGCGCTCGCGGGCGAGGGTGACGTTCAGTCCCGGCAGCCGGTATGGCTCGATCGACTCGCGGATGGAAACCCCCGGGAGGGGATGCCGGAAGATCTGGATGAGCCCCATCTCACGGAAAGAGACCGTCCCGTCTGGGTTGTAGCGGACCATCCCCTGCCGGCCGGTGTGCGGGTTGAACTCCTGGAGGACCTCCACCGCCCTGCCGTCGTCCGCTCGGATGAAGAGCTGGCCGTCCCGGCCCAGCCAGAGCTGGCGGATGACCGGATGCGGCAGCGGGGCCCGGGCTCCGATCGGCCGCAGATCGGCCAAGAGAACCGCCCGGCTGATCGGCATGTACGCGTTGTCGCCGGTGGTCACGGTGTTGCGCTCGATGCCGATGAGCAGCTCCTGCCCCTGCGCCTGGAGGGCCTGGGCGAGCGCGCCAGCCCGCAGCTCGGCGAAAATCCGCCCCGAATCGACAGCGAGCAGTGAAGGCAAGGTCCTCAAGGCATCGGGCATCGCTGCCTCAGCCCCCCTCCACAGCCCCGCCAATACCGCCGCATCCTGCTGCGGAAGCCGGAAGCTGCCGTCACCGACCGACTGACCGGCCTGGTGATCGTAGAACAGGATCGGGCGGAAGCCGACGCCCGGCTGGGAGACGCTCACCGAGATGAGCATCTGCGGGATGTCGGGCATGTTCGCCTGCTGCGGCACGCTCCCGTAGTGGAGCGTCACCACCGCCGGCTGGCCCGCCGGAAGGCCGGCCCTTTGCAGGAAGTCCTGGTCGTCGGTCACGAAGGAGCGCTCGGCCAGACCCCAGTGGAGATAGCTCATCGCCAGCCCCTGCCGCCGGCCCTCGAAGGCGATCTGGCTGTTCAGGAGATAGGTGGTGCCGTCCACCGTGACCCCCCCGGCGCGGGCGATCATGGAGATGGGATCCTGCGGGTTGCCCGCCACGGTCGCGATCATCCGGCCCTCCATCGGCTGGAGGACGATGCTGCCCTCCGGGCCCATCGGAACCATGTAGCGGGCCGCCGGCCGGAAGAGCTCCCTGTTGCCGGCCGCCAAACGCGCGATGGTAAGGTCGGGCCGCAGCGCCGCCACCACGCGGTCCACCGCTTCCTGCCGGATGTCGGGCATTGAAAGCAGGACGCCGAAATCATCAAACCGGTTGTAGAGGTCGGGAGTCAGGACCTCGACCAGTTGCTCAAGCTGGAAATTGGTTCCGGCGAAGTCCACCCGCTCCACCGACTCGCGGATCACGAGCACCGGCCGGGCAGTATGGACAATCTGCCCCTGCGTGTTGGTGTACTGCTGCGGGATGTTGACCCGCTGGCCCATCGGCCCTTCGTAACCGGTGATGTGTCTCTCCAGCACCGCAAGCGGGGTGCGGTCGCGAACCTGGTTCAGGTCGATGTCCAGACCGATGCCGGTCCGGCCGGTGAGCCGGAAGGAGCCGCCCGGCTCGGTCCTGAGCACGAGGAGACTGTCGCGACCCACCTCCATGCCGAAGGGACCGCCCTCCACCGTGACCCGGATGTTGGCGGCAGCGAGCGGAATGATCGGGGCATCGAAGAAGCGGCCGATTTCGCCGGCGGGGAAGAGCTGGGCCTCCAGCTCCGGAGTCAAGGCGCCTCGAACGCCGGCGAGGGAAAGGATCGTGCCCCTGAATTCCTCCACGACGTCCGGCAGGGCCCGGACCGGATAGCCGATGCCGAGGCCGGTCTCCTCCTGTATGGTGCGTTCGATCCACTGCATCGCCTCCTGCGCCCGCGCGCCCTCGTAGAGGATCTGCCCGCCGCGGCCGACGATCAGGTTGAAGTCCCCCTGCGAATTTCCGCGGGAATCCGTATGACGGCCGAGCAGGACGCCGGTGATCGGCCTTCCGTTGTAATCGGTCCGCCCCGGCGTGGAGCCGGCCAGGATGAACGTTCCATAGGCATCCACCTGGAGCCGGTATCTCCCCTCCGCGATGAGCGGCGCGAACTGACCGCCGAAGTCGTACGGCATCCGGTGGACGCCGGTCCACTGCCCCGGCTGCAGCTCCCCCTGCAGGCCGGTCTGCCTGGACAAACGAGGCGGCGGCTCGACCGGCATGAAGCGGGAGTTCAGGTAGAAGCCGTTCCGGAGCTGCACCTCTCGCATTCCGTCGGGAGTCATGATCTCGCGCGCAAACGGCAGGTAGTCGTAGTTCACCGGGCCGACCCGCTGGCCAGACTCAGCGATCTGAGCGATCTGGAACTGGGGCTCCCCGTCGGGCCCAGTCGTCGGGGCACGGATGAGCAGATAGGGGCTGACGATCGTGACCCGAGGCCCGTCGGGCTGCGGATTCGCCACGTACCGGTAGCCGCCCGGGAAGCGCTGGTTGATCGCTTGATGGCCCAACGCCTGAATCGCTGGAGAGAAACCGGCCCACCGGGCAAGCCGGCTCCAGCCGTCGTGGGCAGCCTGGTAGGCCCCTGGCGACAACAAGCCCCCCCACTCGAGCTGGTTGGTCTGCCAGAGGGGGACCACGCTGCCGTCGGCCCGGTACAGCATGTAGGCCGTTACGGTTCGGCCGGTGCGTGGATCAGTGGCCGTCACCTGCCGGACAGCCCCCTCGATGGCCCAGCCGTGCTCGTCGCGGAAGACCCGCACCGGATCGCCGCTCACTCCCAGGACGGCGTTGCGATCCGCGACGGTGGAGAGCAGCAGCCGGCCATCGGCCGCGGCCGTGACCTCGGTGTACAGATCGACTGTGCGCGTGTTGATCGGGATGTCGGTCCGGCGGGCATCGCGGTATTCCTGGACCACCGTCCCATCGGGCCGGACGGTCACCAGAGCGCCGGACTGCTGGAAGAGGTAGAGCCGCCGGCTGGCGTCGAACGGCACGCCGGTCTGCGGGTCGCGCCGGTTCGCCGGCCCCCACCGGCCGGTCTGCGCGTCCCACCGCAGGTCGTACATGACGGGGACGCGCGCGGCCGTGGGGCTCAAGCCGTCCAGCATCTCGCCTCGGAGGCCGGTCACCTCGGTCACCCCCGGCAGCACCGGGATCTCGGTGAGCCGCCCGTCGCCGAACCCGGAGGGAACGGGAGCGGTCCGCCAGGAGCCGTCCGGCATGTTGACGGAGATCCGGGTCCGGGGATCGTCGGTCCGGAAGAAGGCCACTCCCTGCGACGCCGCGGCGGCCATGATCTCGCCCCGCAGGAGGCCGGTCATGCCCTCCTCCGTGGCTTGCTCCGGCCGCAGGTACCCCAGGTGAACGCCTAATCGCAGGACCACCGCGTCCGGCAGGGCCATGGTGTGGTCCGTGACCACCGTGATCGGATGCTCCAGCCGGAAGTTCGCGAGGACCGATCCGCTGGGGAGCGCGAAGACACCTTGCTGGGCCGAGCCGCGCGCGTAGATCCTGTGCAGGGAACGGTCACCCGCTCCGGCGACGACCAGGTTGCCGGCCCGCATCGCCCCGCCCTCGCCCGGCACCAACATCGCGTAGTGCGTGACCGGCACAGGGCCGTTGCCCAGATCCGCGTAGCCGGGCACCACCGCCCAATCTTGGGAGAGAACCTCCCGCGTGACCACGTTGCCGGCGGAATCCCGGCTGTGGTACGGCCGCGGATCCACGCGGACCCAGTTGTTCGGACCGGTCGGCCCGGTCTGGGCGAAGGTCTGCCCGCGCCGCAGGTCGAACGTCCGGT
>CAYFHV010000064.1:0-9142 GCA_964343105.1 uncultured Planctomycetia bacterium
TCACCCACGTGATCCGCGGGGACGACCACATCTCCAACACCCCCAAGCAGGTGCTCATCCACCGGGCGCTCGGCCTGAAGCTGCCCATCTACGTCCACATCCCCTTGATCCTGGGCACCGACCGCTCCCGCCTCTCCAAGCGCCACGGGGCGACCAACCTCAACGACTATCGGAAGCTCGGTGTCCTCCCGCAGGCGATGGTGAACTTCCTCGCGCTGCTGGGCTGGTCGCCGGGCGACGACCGGGAGCTCCTGCCGGTTGAAACCCTCATCCAGGAATTCAGCCTCCAGCGGATCGGCAAGACCGGCTCCATCTTCGATCTCAAGAAGCTCCTCTGGATGAACAGCCAGTACCTGAAGGACGCCTCGCTGGAACAGCTCCTGCCGCTCGTGCGCGAGGCGCTCGCTGAGCGAAACTGGTGGTCCGATTCCTTGGACCCGACCTGGGTGGGGCAGGTGGTCGAGCTCTACAAGGGCCGTGTCGAATCGATCGAGGACCTCTGCCGCCAAGCCCAGGGGCTCTTCACCCCGCAGGTTCCCTTTGACCCGGAGGCGGTGAACCTGCGCTTGAAGCCGCCGGGCACAGCGGACCGCCTCACCCGCTTTGCGGACCGGCTGGAGAAGATCAGCGCCTGGGACTCGGCCTCCGTCGAGACGGCCTGCCGGCAGCTCGCAGAGGAGCTCAAGGTCAAGGCCGCCGATCTCATCCACCCCGCCCGCGTCGCCGTGACCGGCCGCTCGGTGGGCCCCTCCCTCTTCCATCTCCTCGAGGTGGCCGGGAAGCAGCGGGTCATTTCCCGCCTGCGCCAGGCCGCCGCCACGTATAATTAATTCAGCACTGCCCTGTGATGTAACGGTAGCATACGTGACTCTGGATCACGGTGTCATGGTTCGAATCCATGCGGGGCAGTTTCCTCTCTGTTTCTAGTGCAGCTTTAGCTGCACAGTCTAAGAAAAATCCTGTAACGCGACGAATAGGAGTGTTACAGGACAGCTTGAAGTTTTGAGATCCGGCCGGTGCCGCAAGGCGTGGCCGGATCGGTCTAGGAAAATCCTGTAACACGACGAGTAGGAGTGTTACAGGGCGGATCTCGCCCGCCGCAGCGACAGGTTCGTAATCCTAGCGGGGCGCCGTCTCCACATCCACAAACTCCCGGACAACCTCCATTCCCTGCCGGGCCGCGTACTCCTTCAGCAGCTTGAGCTGCGCCGGTATCGAGAACCCCTCCTGTTCCTGCTCCTTACTCGACACCCGCGCATAGAGAACGGCTTTCATCAGGAGCCGCAGCCCTTGAGGAGTTGGAAAACGAGGAGTGCGCCCATGACATACCAGAAAAGAGTAGAACCTGTCAGCATTTCACTTTTCATCTTCTGGAGATCCTGGCGGATTGCCGATAGGTTTTTCTGAACCAGTTCAACCCGTGCCGCCAAGATTCCATTGGGATCCTTGGTCTCGATGGCGTCAAGAAGGGTATCCTCGGCATGCTCTATGGGGTTGTCTTCTGGAGATTGTTTCGCATAGTATCTGTCTATGAATGCCCTTCTCTCGGTCGTGTAGAGATCGAATTCCTCCAGTTTTTCAAAGACAAGTTGCATAGATTCTTTACTGAGATGCCGGTTGAATACCAAACCACGAAACTCCCATTTATTTTTGGTTCCGAGTATTCTTTCGACCTCTTCCTTAGACAAAGACGGATGGTCAGCGATTGAGGCGTATCGGATCCATTCATCTTCATCGGTTAACCCTGCTTGTAGCAGTTCCGTATATTGAAAGGCCTTTTCGGAGTCCGTCTGTTGTACCGCTGGATTTTCAAAGATAGCCCTTCGAAGAGAGACGTATTTCTTGTCCTTTAATGCCCCGTAAGTTTCAACAGCTTTGTCACCTCTTGTTCCAAAAGCCCTGATAGTTAACCGGACGATTTCATTGTTCCGGTTCAGCCATTTGAGCGCTTTTTCCCATAGGTCGCCGTAAGACATCACACTAAATGCAGCGTCCCAAAAATCTTCATGGTCAAAAACATCCTTGTTTGTTTCTGTAACGATCTCTCGGTTGGTGCAGAATGCCCGTACCAATTCAGTACGATCAGCATCCGACAGGGACAAATTTTTGTCCTCGGGGTCGTAGATCTTGGAAACCAATTCCGTGTCTACATTGGGGTTCCTAACCATAGCTAAGCGCTCTATATGAGATGCCTTGCAGAAGTGTTCGGCGGAAGGGCGGAGGGTGGGATTTTCGTACATCGAGCATCTTACCAATTCGTCTGCATCCTTCAGTATCTCTTCAGCTAGGTTCAACTCTCCTTGATTGTCCTCATATACAAGCGATGGGGTGCGCTTCGCCAAAGCCCTTCGTGGCTGAGGAAACTTGTCATTGAGGATTACCCGAGCAAGTTTCGTTGGGATGGCATCTGCTTTTGAAAGTTCTTCGATGAGGGATACTTTTTCTTGCAGAGTTTTTGCCTCGTAAAGCTCGAGTAATTCCTTGAGGGTGTACCCATCTGCGACCCTGTATCGTTCGACATCAAAGTGTTTCATGATTCCTCCAACTCGATTTCTTTCGCCGGATAAGCTTCTGAATATGATACTCCTGGATTTGGCTGGGCTTGACGTGGCGGTTGATCCAGCGGTTGACCGTTTGAAAGGAGACCCCGAGCTTCTTGGCCAGTTGGACCTGGCTGAGCTTGTGCTCCAAGCGGTAGGTGTTGAGCGCCTCGATCAGATCTTTCGGCATGGCAGTATCCCCAGGATATAACAACCTATCGCACGACTCAAGGGTTTTTCGTCCCCGCCTAAGGGAAGAAGAACACGCTTGACACTACCTCGGCTGCATCAGTATGATGGCATGGTATATAGACAATAGTCTACATATAAGATATAGGGAGCAACGATGCCTGTTTCGAACGTCGATGGACTGATCGTCCGGCCCAGCGGTCCTTGGATCGAGAGGAAGCACTTTTATCTCACCCGCTATGCCACCATCTTCACACGGGGAATGAGCAAGAAATGGAGTCGAGGCGGTTTGACCTACATCGATCTATTTGCCGGCCCCGGCCGGTGCCTGATCGAAGCAAGCGGGCAGGAGCAGGATGGGTCTCCCCTCATCGCCCTCAATCACGAGTTTTCAAAATACATCTTCATCGAGAACGACCAGCACAATCTAACGGCATTGCGGCAACGGTGCAGAAAGTCGCCGAAGTTTTCCCGGATTGAGTTCATACCAGGAGACTGCAACGCGGTGGTCCAGAAAATTAACCCCACAGGTCTGAGTCTGGCTTTCATCGATCCGACCGGCCTGGACATCTCCTTCGACACCTTGAGTCAACTCACTCAAGGGAGGCAGGTGGACCTATTGCTCAACGTCCAGTTCGGGATGGATCTGAGGAGGAATTTCAAGCTGTACCTGAAGAAGGGCGGGGCCTCCAAGTTGGCCCGCTTTCTCGGAGGTGGCTGGGAAGGAAGCAAGATGGACAGCCCCGGAGATGCTCTCCAACTGTTCAAACATCGACTCCTTGAGAAACTGGGTTACAGGACGGTCGCATTCAAAGACGTGGGTGTTCGGAATTACAAGCGAAACGTCCTCATGTACTTTCTGCTCTTCGCCTCCAAGCATCCGCGCGGGCTCGACTTCTGGAAGAAAATCACCACCAGGGATGAAACCGGCCAGATGGAGCTTTCTTTAGGAGTCTGATAAGATCGTCAGGGGAAGATGAGCGACAGATCAGCAATCGAGTGGACGGACGCCACCTGGAACCCGATCACGGGGTGCAACAAGGTCAGCCCCGGCTGCAAGAACTGTTACGCGGAGACCTTCGCGGAGCGATTCCGGGGCGTCCCAGGCCACCCCTTCGAGCAGGGCTTCGATCTTCGGCTCTGGCCCGAACGGTTGAGATTGCCGTTGACTTGGAAAGAGCCTCGGATGATCTTCGTCAACTCTATGTCCGACCTGTTTCACAAGGACATATCGGGCGAATTCATCGATCAGGTATTCCAGACGATGGAGCAGGCCAGGCACCACACCTTTCAGATTTTGACCAAACGGTCAAACCGATTCGCCATCTGGACCAGAGAGCGATTTTGCAGATCCACAGAGTGGACTCGGGGCAAGAGACCGTGGCCGTCCCATGTATGGGCAGGAGTCTCGGTTGAGACCCAGGATTACCTCTGGAGGGTAAAGGATCTCCTTCAGGTGCCTGCGGATGTGCGCTTTTTGTCCGTCGAGCCGCTGTTGGGACCCGTTCAATTCAGCGCGTCGCTCCTGAAGGGCGTCCACTGGGTGATCGTCGGAGGGGAAAGCGGCCCGGGAGCGCGCCAGATGCAACCGGAATGGGTTTATTCCATCCGAGAGCAGTGCCGGGCCCACGGGGTCAAGTTTTTCTTCAAGCAGTGGGGGGCCTACACTTCCGACGGACGTCGTGTGGGCAAAAAGGAAGCGGGCCGTCTGCTAGACGGCCGTACGTGGGATGACATGCCCGTCACCCTCGCCAGTCGTTGAAAAAGTTCATGATGAGGCTACCCAGCATTAAACCCTTCCTATCCATCATCTTTGCTTGCCTGCGTGCGTTATTTAGGCTCCCGGCATTTTTAATCCGTCTCATCAAGATAATTTGGCGCATGTCATGGTTCTTCCAAGACCGGCTTGTAGCCACGGCTTTAAACACGATCCAGTTTATCGGGCTGAAGTGTTCCCCGTTGGTGTTTTATGCGTGGTTGCTCTGCCTGGTTTTGCTTTTCTGGAACCACCATGCTCCACAAGCCCCGGCTTGGATCGCAACGTCACTTTCAGTCGTTTGTAGCGGAGCAATTTCACTCCTAGCGATGAAAGAGCCGGTGAGGGGTAATCGATACATCATGGGCATGGCTTTGGTTTTCGCCTTTGTTCCGGCAGCGTTTGGTACGTGGGCCACTTTGCAACCTGAGCCACCCCTTGAGGAGCAGATCGCCATCACGACAGTCATAGACTGGGAGACGGGGGAGGTGTTTCCCAAGAAGACAATGCAGCTACTTGGAGGCCGCGTGTATATGCAACGGACCCGCGACCTGATCTATGGAAAGTTGGAAGAACTTTCGGGTAAAGAGGAGCTTCCCCTTGAGAAGCGTCTCAGCGAAATTCGCAAGCTGGCGGCCTCCGTAGATTTGGCTGAATTTCTGTTGTTCGAGCAGCTAAACCTCGCTTTTTCAGAAGACTGGCTTGTGGAAATTGTTCGGAAGGATAGGCTGGGGCCTGAGACCGTGAGCGTAAGTCATCGTGGGATCAAAAATGGCCGGAAGAACATCTGGCGAAAAGAAGATTTGGAGAAAGCGTTACCAGACAACGAGTTTATTGCAGCGAAGGATTTTCTTTTCACGCTCCCTAGACACTATCAAATTGTGCTGCCGCCCGGCATGGCTATCCGTACCATTCCCCTAGAAGGTTGGCCAAAGCGGATTTTGATCTTAGAGGACAAGCATTGCAGGGTCGAGATCGAGCCGAGGGGGAGCGTATTTGTTCCAGCCTTTTCGTTGAAAGCCGACCCCAATGAGAAACTGTTTGTTGGAGGGTTGGATTTGAGGGTGAGGGCATATTTTAGCCGGTGGCGCATTGGGACTGAGGGAACAAAACAGAGAAAAGAATGGGCCAAGACGCTTCTGCGATATTTGAGGGAGACGTTCTCGGTATCTCCTTCGGAATTGATTCGAGAGCGAAGCGTTGTTTCTAAGCAGCCAGCAGTTGGGTAGCCCGTTCGGCGCTGAGGCGGGCCTCCTCGGAGCAGCAGAAGGTTCGAAAGGCGTCCAGGCAAGCCAGCCACTTTGGACAATAGATAGAACCGAGCGCCGCCAGCGTCATCGCCGAGAAGAGTCTGTGCCTCCATCGGTGCCCATTGAGGCCCCTGAAGGATTCCGTCCTGATCTTCGCGTAATCCGTCCCGGGTGTAGGCGGAGGTGGTATAATAAAAGTTGGGTGAAATTATGGCGACGGCATTGGTACGAGCAAAATATAACAACGGAGTTTTGAAGCTCAAGGAGCCTCTTCCGCTTCTGGATGAGGAGCAGGTTTCTGTATTGGTAACCTCCGTCGGCCAGTGGGAGAAAGCGTTTCGCGCCCTCTTGGCCAAAGTCCACGCTCGCACTCGGCGTTTCCGCTCCCGCGAGATCGAACAAGACATCACCCTCGCCTCCCCCAGGGCACACAAGCGCTAAGGCAGGGTGAACGTCCTTCTTGATGCCAACGTTTGGATTTCTGCTTTCCTGAATCCGTTCGGCCATCCTGCGCAGCTTCGGACGGCATGGTTGAAGAATCGGTTTGTCGCCATCAGCTCTCCTGCGCTTCTTGAAGAAGTCCGCAGTACCCTAAGCCAGCCGCGCCTTATCCGGAAGTATGCCCTCTCCGGGGCAGAGATCGAACAGTTTCTGGAGCTTCTGCTTGTGCGCTCACTCGTTGTGTTCCCCACAGGCGCTTTTAGGGGTTGCCGAGACCCCAGGGACAATTTTCTCTTGGAGACAGCACTCCTTGGGCGAGCCGAGTATTTGATCTCCCGTGATGACGACCTCAAGCGGGATATGGAGCTGATCCAGGCGATGGAGCGGGAAGGAATCCGGATCCTGTCGGTCCAGCAGTTTATCCGGCACCTGAAGTAGAGTCAGCGTGGGGAAATCAAGCCGCCCCGCGTAAGGTATAAGGCCCTCCCTTCGAGGCGGGGCCGATCCTGACCTTCAGGCGGAAGGTTCTGCCTATTGTCCAGCTCGGGCATCCAACCCATGCGAATACCGGTTCGAGTGATCCCGCGAGCGAAACAGAGGACCATCGGGAAGACGCCAGATGGAATCCTCCTGGTGAAGGTGTCGGAACCGGCGGAAGGGGGCCGGGCGAACGCGGCGGTCATTGAGGCGCTGGCCGAGCATTTCGGCGTCCCCAAGCGATCGGTGACAATCGTCCGCGGCCTAACGAGCCGCCAGAAACTGGTCGAGATTTCTTCAAATGCGCCATGAGTGACCGCCGCTCCGTCGCGTTAGCCGAAGAAGTTGTCAATGCCGTGATGTGCGGTTTGTGTCTCCTTTTATCTGTTGCGGGGCTTGCCGCCTTGGTCACGCCGGCGGCGCTTCACGGAGATGCCTGGCAGGTGGTGAGCTTCAGCGTCTACGGGGCGAGCTTGATCACGCTGTTTACCGCCTCCATGCTCTATCACGCCATCCAGGCCCCGCGCGTCAAGCGCGTATTCGAGATCCTCGATCAATCCGCCATTTACCTGCTGATCGCGGGCACCTACACGCCGTTCACGCTGGTCGCTATCAGGAGTGTCTTGGGCTGGATCCTGTTCGGTGTGATTTGGGGTCTGGCGGTGGCGGGAATCGCAGTGACCTGGTGGTTTGCTGCAGAGAAGCTCAAATTATTTTCAAGCTTGTCCTACTTGGCTATGGGCTGGCTGATTGTGATCGGCACCCGCCCTTTGGTGGAGAAACTGCCGATGGCCGGAATCCTTTGGCTGACTGCAGGGGGTGTGCTCTACAGCGCCGGCGTTCCATTGTTTCTCTGCAAAGGAAGGCCGTTCGCTCACACCGTTTGGCATCTGTTCGTGTTGGTCGGCAGCATCTGCCACTACGTGGCAGTGCGTTTTTATCTGGCGCCTGCCTGAAGGGAGTGGGCCGAACAGGATGTGGCATGTGTATATTCTGCGCTGCTCCGACGGGTCATTCTATACGGGGGTGACCACCGATCCTGAGCGCCGCATTCGGGAACACAACGCCGGGAAGGGTGGGGCCTACACGAGATCCAGGAAACCGGTTCAGCTTTTATTCGGGGAGGCCCACCCGAACAGGGGCTCAGCGCTGAGGCGCGAGGCGGAGCTGAAGCGGATGTCTCGGTCTGAAAAGGAGGTGATGGGTCGATGAAGAGACCGATCGGGTTTGGCCTTGTCCTCACCCTTCTCTTTGCGCCCCCAGGCTTCTGTGGAGTCTGGTTTGACGAAAATCAGAGGCTGCGAAGAATGGCAGTTACCGAATTCGAAGCCGGCAACAGGACGGAGGCCGCAGCCAATCGGTTGGCCTTCATCTTGCTGGACACGGACATTACGGAAATCCAGCACACTCTGGATGACGCCATCCAGTATGGCCAGCTGGATGAAGACACGGGGAAAGAGTTTGCGGCGTTCGCAGGCCTCTTGGACACCATGCGCACCTCGTTGGCCGTGGCGCTGGGCCAAGAGCTGGAAACCGACCCGAATTCAGAGAACTTCCGCAAGGCGAAGCCGATCCAGATGGGGTCGGTCCGGGACGATATCTTTCACGCTGTTCTCAACGATGCCTTCAGGAATGACGAGCGAGCGAAGTATGGAATGGGCCCTAAAACGATAGAGAACGTCCGGCACCTTTTTATCGCCTTGTTTGACGGCAACCTCAACGTCGTTCTCCAGGAGGCCAAGGGCCTACCCAAAGCTTACAAGAACAGGCTCTTCGAGATCCGCAAGACCGTGCTGGAGCCCATCCAACAGGGACGGTATTGAGAGTCCCCAAGGCGCCGGCTCTCACGGTTTTGTCCAGTCCGCCAGCTTCTGCGCTTCAGGGATGAGCGTGTCCTTGCACTCCAGACCCAGGGCGACACAGAGGGAGAGGGCGATGGCTTTGTGATTCATGGGGTCCCTTTGCTAGAGTCTAGCACTGGGAGTGGCACCCGGAAACACTAAACGGGCGGGGAGTTGCGGCGCCTTCACCCGCCCGTTCAGTCGTTGCCGTACACCATCTTCTCAATCACCCCTATCAGCAGGAGCGCTTCTCTTACCGGTCCCCCTCCTGCCACTTCTAGTATACCTCGAAACGGTCTACAATGATTGCCATGCTGGAACACGCCGAGGTCGTCAAGGGCATCGAGGGATTCGTTGAGGAAAACCTGGGCTTCCTGAAGGAGGTCTCCGAGGGATGGCAGCCCTCCGACATCCTGCCGGACATGGTCTCGGAGGGGTGGCGCGAGCGGATACAGCAGCTGCGCGATCAGGCGCGCGGCGTCCCGGACGAGGTGCTCATCGTCCTGGTCGGCAACATGGTGACGGAGGAGGCGCTGCCCAGCTACCAGACGATGATCAACCGCCATCCGGGAGTCCAGGACGACACCGGCGCCTCAGACAGCCCCTGGGCCCGGTGGACCCGCGGATGGACTGCCGAGGAGAACCGGC
>CAYFHV010000065.1:0-9133 GCA_964343105.1 uncultured Planctomycetia bacterium
AGAGGGCGGCGTGGTCGATTCCCTCAAACAGGGAGAGGTATTCGATGTACTGCGTCAGGACCGGGTACTCCGCCCGCTGCTCCGGGCGCAGGTGCGATTTGAGATGCCCATAAAAGGAAGCGGGCGTGATGAGCCCCTGCTTGAGCTCCAGGCTCTGCTTGAGGAGCCGGTCCATCTCGACCTTGGGAAGAGACCGGGTGAGGGCCTCGAGGAAGCGGGTCCGCTCGCTCTCCACCGCCTTGAAGTCGAGCTGCTTCTCCAGGCTGCTGGCCCCGAGGAAGCGGGTGAGGTTGGGGTACTCCTTGTCGTCCACCTTGACCTTCCGCTGGGCCGCCTCGTCCGCCAGGGCCTGGTAATGCTGCGCCAGCGGAATCCTCCCTTCCTCTACTTCCCATTCCCGGGCCTCCAGCGCCCTGACCGGCTCGGGGTACAGATTCTGCTTGAGCCCCTCCACCGCCTCCCGGAATCCCTTCATCGCCGCCAGCGCCTGCGGCTGGACCTGCTCCACGCTGAAGAAGGCCTCCATGTTCTGGTCGTAAAGCTCCGGCTTCTCGATCCCGTAAACGGTGAACTCGTAGTCGCTGGTGAGATCCAGGTAATTCTCGCCGGAGATCTTCCCGGATTTCAGGAACTCCTCCGCCACCTGCTTGCGCTTCTCCAGGGGGGCGTAGGTGCGCATATAGGAAAGGGAGTCGTTGCGGGAACCGCCCTCCACCAGGACCAGCGAAAGGCCGTGGGCGAGGATCAGGTGCTCCAGGATGTCGGAAAGGTGCTTCTGGGCTTCGTAATTGGCGTGGGCATCCTGGATGTGGATGATGATCGGCTCGCGGGCGCTGTAGCTCTTCTTGAGGGAACCGTGCTCCGTGGGGACACGGAGATTCTCGAGGGTGAGGGGGACCTGCTCAACCGGGAGCTGGGTGCGCGGCTCGGATTCGGAGCCGCCGAAACCGGGTGCGCTCTCCGCATCCTCGGTCTTGCCGTGGCGCTCCCAGAAGGTCTTGGGGGCTTCCGCCGCCGATGCCGTCGCAAGTCCCCAGAGGAGCGCAAGCAGCAGCCCTGCACCCACTCGGGGAGTGATGGGTTGGATGGATTTCATGGTCTTGTGGTACTCAAACTATACCCCCTAAGCGCCTCAAATGTCAAGGGGTACAGCTAAATATAATAACGGCTAACGTTAGGCCAAATCTTAACGCAGCGCCGGGTGGCGGCCGGCCGCGGCGCGGCCCTTCGGGCCTCCTGCTTCCGGTTTGCCCAGCACCACCTCGACCCGGTGAACCTTCCCGTCGCCATGCGGCGGGATGAGGTTGGACTCCCGCTCGGCGCCGTCCACCGTGATGCGGCGCACGCCGGAGCAGACCCCTTCCGGGTTGAGGATCGTCACCTCGTAGACCGCCCCGCGGAACGGCCGGCGGATCCAGGCCTTCTTCCAGTGCCGGGGGATGCAGGGGTCCACGAGAAGCCCGCCCAGCTCCCGCCGGCAGCCGAGGATCCACTCGGTGGCGGCGTTGAACATCCACGGGGTCGTCCCGGTGTTCCAGGTGAAGGCCCCTTCCCCGAACCGGTGAGCCGAGCCGGGCCCCACCACGTACTCCGCCCAGACGTACGGCTCCACCTTGTACCGGTCGTGGTCCCGCTTCGGCTTGGAAACAGGCAGCAGCTTGGAGAAGGTGTCGTACGCCTGGTCGCCGCGCCGGATGGCGCAGTCGGCCACCACCTTGAATGCGCAGGCGTGCGAGAAGACCGCAGCGTTCTCCTTGGTCCCGGCGGCGAAGGCGGTCACGCGGCCGATCCCCGGGTTGAAGGAGGTGTAGGTGGGCAGGAAGAGGGCCGGCCCGTAGGGGGTATCCAGCGTGTGGTCGATCTTGTCCAGGATCTTGGGAAGCCGGTCCGGCGGGACCACCCCGGAGAGGATCGCCCAGGTCTGCGAGTTCAGCGGGACCTTTCCCTCCTTGTTCTCCCTGGAGCCGATCTTGAGGCCCTGGTCGTTGAAGGCGGCCAGGTACCATCCCTGCCCGCCGGCCTTCTGGCCGGACTCCTCCCAGCCCTCGCTGTTGATGATCCGGGTCAGCTCCTCCGCCTTCGAGCGCATCTCCTCCTCCACCGCCCGGTCGCCGATGAATCGGGCCAGCTCCTGCACCTGCCGGCAGGCCCGCACGAAGGCCATCCCCAGCCAGACGCTCTCCCCCCTGCCCTCGATGCCGACATGATCGTAGGCGTCGTTCCAGTCGGCCTGCCCGATGAGGGGCAGGCCGTGCCGGCCGCGGGCCCCATAGAGGTAGCGGATGGCCCGCAGGAGATGCTCGTACACGGTGGCCGATCCGCCGTCGTGGAAGGGGAACTCCTTCCGAAGGAACCCGGTGTCCCCGGTCTCCTTCACGTAGGAGACCACGCTGTACGGCAGCCAGACGGCCACGTCCGCCTTCTTGACGACCCCCTGCGTGCCCGCCCCCTGATTCTCCCAGGTCCCCTCGATCTCCGAGAACCCGGAGACCGCGTGCCCGCTCCTGTACTGGTAGTAGAGGAGCCGCTCCAGCTTTTTGCGCGCCGTTTCCAGATCGATGCTCAGCAACCCCTCCACATCCTGCGCGGTGTCGCGGTACCCCTGCCCGCCCTCCGCGCCGTGGTAATGGGAGGTGCCACGCCAGTGGGTGATGGCGAAGAGCTGATACTTGCCCCAGAGGTTGATCATCCGGTCCAGATCCGGATCCGGCGTCTTGATCCAGACCTCCTGGAGGGCGCTCTTCCAATGCGCGCGCACCTTCTCCAGCTCCGCCCGGGCCGCCTCCACCGAGCGGAATCTCCGCAGCAGGCCGGCGATCTGCTGCCGGTCGTCGGTCATCCCCGAGACCACCACGAACTCCTGCGTCTCGCCCGGCTTCATCCGGAATCGGCCCTGCAGCGCCGCCACCATGTCCTCGCCGCGCACCGGCTGCCGGCCGAGGCGCTCCTGCCTGAGCCCCGCCGGATCGC
Source organism: uncultured Planctomycetia bacterium (assembly GCA_964343105.1). Taxonomy (GTDB): domain Bacteria; phylum Omnitrophota; class Gorgyraeia; order 1-14-0-20-64-10; family 1-14-0-20-64-10; genus CAYFHV01. Next base: position 2,971 of record CAYFHV010000065.1, read on the forward strand.
CCAGGTTCCCGTACGGCCCGACGAACTCCTCCCGCCGCGTCTCGTATCCCTCGACCGGGAAGGAGGCCGCGAAGAAGGCGTAGCCCGGCTTGTGCCAGCTCTTGAACGGATGCTTGAAGGCGACGATCGCCTTGAGGGCCGGATCGAAAGCCGCATCGTTGTACAGGCAGAGGATGTTCCGGTAGTGGATCTCCAGGGCCACGTCCCCCGCCACCAGATCCACAAAGGGGAAGAGATCAATGGTCCGGGCCGTGCGGGAGCGGTTCGTGAGTTTCACCCACCAGAGCTCCACCGGCTCCTTCTGGGCCACCAGGTAGGTGACCGTCCCCTCCAGGTCGTGCGCCTGGGCGGTGATCTGCGTGTATCCGAACCCATGCCGGCATTCCCAGCGGGAGAGGGGTTTGCGGATCGGCTGCCAGTTGAGACTCCAGAACCGGTAGCGGCTGCCGGCCTTCGAGCTGCCGGCCCTGGACCCGGTCTCCTCCCGCAGGTAGAGGTACCGCCCCGGCCGGTCGGAGCTCAGGTGATCGTAGCGATGGATCCGGTAATACTTCGGATCCCGATAGTAGGAGAAGCCGCCGCCAGTCTGCGAGATCAGGCAGTGGTAGACGTCGTTGAAGAGGTAGTTGAACCACGGCCGCGGCGTGTCCGGCCGGGTCACGACGTATTCGGTCCCGTCTGGGCTGAAATGTCCGTACTGCATCTCTCAACCGGTACGACGTACCAAAGGGCCCTTAGGTACGTCGTACCGCCTTTGGGTTTTTATACGCCGGCGAAGACGTCTCGAATGACGAGGCTGGCAGCTCCGAGGGAAACCGAGTTCTCGCCCAGGCGGGCGGGAACGATCTTGACCGCGTTGGCCATCTCCTCAAACGCATACATCCGCACCATCTTCTTGACCGACTCGATGAGCGCCGGGCCGGCCTTCTCGATCCCTCCGCCGATCACCACGGCACCCGGATTCAGGAGGTTGATGAGAAAGGCGATCCGGACCCCCAGCCGCTCGCCCGCCTTCTGGACGACCTCCGTGGCGAGCCGGTCGCCGGCCTTCAGCGCCTCGAAGATGGTGCCCAGGGTGATGCGGCTCAAGTTCCCGTTGACCAGATCCGAGATCTTCGAGACCCCGCCCTTCTCGATCGCCTCCCTGGCCTCATCCGGGATCCCCAGGTGGGCCGCCCAGGGCTTGAGCGCCGAGATGTTCCCGATCCAGACATCCCCGATGTCGGTCTGGTCCCTGAGCGAGACCTCCCCCGCCGTGCCGCTGTGGCCGTGGTAGATCTCGCCGTTGATGATCATCCCGCACCCCACGCCGGAGTACATGAAGAGCATGATGTCCACGTCGGTGCCCGCCCCCAGCGACCACTCCCCGTAGGCGGCGGTGGTCACGTCATGCTCGAGCTTCACCGGCACCTTGAAGCGGTCCTGCAGGAGTGCCGTCACCGGGACGTAGATCGAGGCCACCCCCTCGGTGCAGCGGATCGTCCCCACCTCCCGGTCGATGACGCCGGAGGCGCCGATCTGGACGCCGCGGATCTTCTTCCCGTCCACGCCGGAGGAATCGATCGTCTTCTCAATCTGCTCGGTGAGGACCCGCACCACGTTGTCCGCCGTATCCCGCGGCCGATCCGCCATGGAATGGGAGACGACGTTCCCCTCCAGGTCCGCCATGACCGCGCCGATGTGGAAGACGCCGAGATCCACCCCGACCACGTAGGCCGATTTGGGGTTCAACACCACGATGGTCGGCCGGCGGCCGCCGGAGGAGATGTCCAGCCCCTTCTCGATCACGATCCCGTGCTCGATGAAGTTGTTGACGTAGTTGGAGACGGTGACGATGTTGAGCTTGGTGAGCTTGGAGATGTCGGTCCTGGAAATCGGGCCGTATCGCTTGATGGCCTCCAGGATGGAGACGTTCTTGCGCTCCCGCTCGGTGAGGGCGTGTTCTTCCAATTCGGCGGTCCTCATTCGAAGTGGTTTATAAATACCTTTTTAGAAGAAAACTTGTCAATGAAAAAATCGTGTCTTGCCTGGCCGCGGCTCCCTTACGCGGCGCGGCGGGTGCCGCGGGCGTCGCCTAGCCGGCGCGGCGGGCCAGCTCCTGGTAGCAGTCGGAGAGGATCTTCCAGACGGCGGCAGGATCCTCGGCCCGCAGCGAGATGTAGGCCGCCCCAAAGTAGCTCCAAGCGGCGAAATTCCGGATCCCCTCCTCGTAAGCCGCCTCGATCGCCTCCCGGATCTTCCCCTCCTCCCCCTTGGGGATGTTGAAGTTGAGGATCCAGATCTGGCCCTCCTTCTTGTGCTGGGCGGCCAGTCCCGCAATCCGGCGCGCGAAGCCGGCCACGTGCTCGCCCACCCCCGGCTGGCGGGGCCGCCAGTAGGGGTCGGTGCCGATCACGGAGAGCGACGGAATCTCGGCGACCTTCGCCCAGTCGTTCACCGTCGAGGAGTTCTCGAACGGGAGCAGGCAGACGCTCGCCTTCAAGCCGGCCGCCGCCGTGGCGTCGCAGAGGAAGCGGGTGAACTCGACCAGCGCATCTTCCTTATATAGGCGCAGCTCCGGGGTGAGCCGCTCTGGCATCGGCCTTCCGAACCGCTTCTCAAACGCCGCCCGGCAGGCGGAGCAGGCGCAGGCCCACAGCTTCGGCTCCTCCCCGTCCCCCCCGCCCTCCGGGAAGATGTGGAAGTGCGGCTCATCCCAGAAGAGCCCGTCCGGCTTCAGCCGGACGGCCGCCTCGATCCACTTGCGCAGGTAATCCCTGAAACCGGGTTGGTTCGGGCAGGCGATGGGGAGCGACTGGCCGGCCGAACTCACCTGGCGGACCTCCAACTGTTTGGCGATGAGACTCGAGTAGGTCTCCCCGCCAAAGGCCTGCCCCACCCCCCACGGATCCAGCCAGACCTCCAGCCCGGCGGCCCGGCTGGCCCGGACGATCTCCTGCATGGCCGGCTGGTAGAACTCGAGGTCCTCCTCGCTGAAGGTGTGGACGATCATGTTGCAGCCGGCCTTGCGGATCTCCTCCAGATCCTCCCGGACCCGCCACGGGATCCGGTTGCCGTAGTAGCTGACCCCCCGCTTCAAGGCCGCTCCCGCCGAAGCGCCAGCACCAACAGAATCGTCGTCCATCCCAGCCTCCGCCATCCTTTCATGCCGCACCTTCCCGCGGCTGCAGTGTCCCCTTGGGAAGCCTCTTCCAAACAGACTTTCCGGCGATCACGGTTTCCTCTACCTGAAGGCCGGATGACCAAATCACCAGATCCGCCCGGCGACCTGCCTCCAGGCAACCCCGTTGCTTCTCCAATCCCAGCGTGCGGGCCGGATTCAAGCTGGCCATGGCCACTGCCTGCGGAAAAGAAACCCCCGTCCACCCCATTGTCCGCCGGATGAGTTCATCCAACAAAAGGGTCGTGCCGAACAGTCGGTCCTCTTCACCTTCCTGCCGGTACCAGGCCGTTCCCCCTACAGCATGGTATGGCCGGCCGTCGTATTCGTAAACCCCATCGGGCAGGTCCGCCGCCGGCAGGGCATCCGTGATCAGTACCAGCGCCTCGGGGGAGAGCACCTCGACCGTCCAGCGAAGAAGCTCCGGATGGACGTGCACTCCGTCGGAGATAAGCTGCGCGGTCACTCCCCGATCCACCAAAACCGCACCCAGCGCTCCGGGTTCCCGATGGTGGAGTCCGCGCATGGCGTTGTACAGGTGGGTCACGTGCCGGATCCCGCCCTCAAATCCCCTGCGCGCCTCTTCGAAGCTGGCCTCCGTGTGCCCCATGGAGCCGACCGCCCCGGCCTCTGCCAGCGGAGCCAAAAGATCCAGTCCCCCGGGCAGTTCCGGGGCCAAGGTCATCATCCGAAGCCTCCTCTTGGAAACTGCAATGATCCGCGACAAGTCGCTTAGATCCGGTGGCCAGATCCGGTCCGGCCGGATGAGGCCTCCACGCGCAGGATGGACAAATGGCCCCTCCAGGTGGATCCCCAGCACCTCGGCACCCTCTCCCGGAATCCCAACCAGATCTGCAGCCGCTGCCAAATGTCGGTTCGCCGGGATGTCCCGGCGGACCACGCTGGTGGCCAGATACGAGGTCGTGCCATGAGCGGCCAAGGTACGGCTGACTTCCTGGATCGCCTCCGGTGTGCCCTCCATGAGATCCCGGCCGCCTGCTCCATGCAGGTGCAGGTCGATGAGGCCAGGGGTGATCCAACCTTCAATCGCTTGGGTGGGATCGCGCGGGTCCCGTGGAGCCTCGGAGGCCGGCCCGGCAAAGGTGATCGCATTCCCCTCGATCCCGACCGCGCCATGTTCAAAGAGGAGAGTCGGGGTGGCGACCCTACCGAGAAACCACCGCCTATCCAACCGTGGAGCCCCGCGTGAGCCCTTCGATGATGTGCCGCTGGAAACAGAGGAAAACGATGATGACCGGAAGCGCCGTGATCGCCGAGCCCGCCATGAGGTGCACCCAGTCCACCCCGTGCAGCGACTTGTACAGGGCCAGCCCCACCGGCAGGGTGAGCATCTCCACCGTGTTGGTCAACAGGAAGGGATACAGGAAGGTGTTCCAGGAGCCCATGAAGGTGTTGATCCCCACCACCGCCAGCGCCGGCTGGGAGAGCGGCACGATCACCCGCCAGAAGATCTGGAACTCGCTGGCCCCGTCGATGCGGGCCGCCTCTTCCACCGCGAGCGGCAGCTTGGAGATGTACTGGCGCATGAGGAAGATGTTGAAGGGCATCACCAGGTTGGGGATGATGAGGGCCGAGAAGCTGTTCAGCCACCCCAGATGCTTCATGAGGATGAAGACCGGCACCATGAGGATCTGCGGGGGGATGGCGATGGAGCCGATGATCGAGAAGAAGAGGAGCTTCTTGTACGGAAAATCCCGCCGGGCGAAGGCGTATCCGACCATGGTGGAGAAGAGGAGGTTGGCGAAGGTGACCACCAGGGCGATGGTGAGGGAGTTCCAGGAGTACCGGCCGAAGGGGCCGCTCACCAGGACGTCCCAGTAGTTGTTGATCGTCCAGCGATGGAAGATGAAACGGACGTCGTCCAGATGGACCCCGCCGTTGCCCTGGTTGAAGGTGAAGAGGAGCTGCTCGGCCATCCGCTCGGATACCCCCGGGGTGAGGAGCGACAATCGGAAGGCCTCCATGGGGATGCGCACCTTCTCCCACCGGCTGCGCAATCCGCCCCGCAGGAATTCCTGGATGCTTAAGCTCGCGCGCCGGCCCTTGAGATCGACCAGATCCACCGTGAAGTCCTCCCCGCCCAGCTCCCCCCGCACCCGGAACTCCAGGGCGGAGAACTTCCGCATGTCCTGGCCGATCCGGGTCGCCCAGCGGACCGGCCCGTCCACCACCTCGTAGCGGAGGATGAGAATCCGGTTCTGCTGCGGGGCGGCCTGGGGCGGCTGAAACTCCATGGAGATCTTGGAGGCCCCGTCGGCCTGAACGGTGATCGGACCTCCGATGGAGTTGGTCTCCGCCACCTCGAAGTCCGCCACCACCACTTCGCTGGCCCGCTGGAAGAGGGTGCCGGTCGGCTTGAAGGAGGTGGTGAACATGAGCACCAGGGGCAGGAGGGTGAGCACCAGCATGACCGTCAGGATCGCGACGGAGAGCGTCATGAGAAGCCGGCCGCGCATCTTTAAGCGTGCTCCTCCACCTTGAACACCCGCACCTGGAGCCAGGAGAGGATCATGGTGATGAGGAAGAGGATGTAGCCGATCGCCGAGGCGTGGCCCATGTCGAAGCGGTGGAAGCCGGTCTCATACAGGTGCCACACCACGGTCGTCGTGGCCCCCAGGGGCCCTCCCTGCGTCATGGTGAAGATCTCGGGGAAGACCTGCAGCGCCCGGATCGTGTTGATCACCACCGCCACCAGGACGATCGGCTTGAGCTGCGGCAGGGTGATGTAGCGGAACTTCTGCCAGTCGTTCGCCCCGTCAATGGAGGCGGCCTCGTACAGCTCGGCGGGGATCGTCTGCAGGCCGGCCAGGAAGAGCACCATGTAGTAGCCGAAGCTGGCCCAGACGTTCATGAAGACGATCGACATGAGCGCCCAGTCCTTGTTGAGCAGCCAGGGGGGATCCGGCACCGGCAGGCCGACCCACTCGAGAACCCGGTTGACCAGCCCGTCCTGCGCGTACAGGTAGGTGAAGATCGTGGCGA
>CAYFHV010000066.1:0-9122 GCA_964343105.1 uncultured Planctomycetia bacterium
AAGGCGATCCATTCGAAGCTTCCCGACATCACCGATTTTGTGGAGACCTATCTGGGCATCGACCCGGTCAAGCAGCCGATCCCGGTGCAGCCCACTGCGCACTACGCCATGGGCGGAATCCCGACCAATTCAGAGGGAGAGGTGGTCCTGGACGAGAAGGGCACGGTCCTGCCGGGTCTCTATGCGGCGGGGGAGTGCGCCTGCGTCTCCGTGCACGGGGCCAACCGGCTGGGGACCAATTCCCTCGTGGACATCATCGTTTTCGGGCGCCGCGGCGGGAAGGCGCTGGGGGAGTTCGTGAAGAAGGCGGCCTGGCCGGCGCTGCCCGCCGATCCGGAGCAGTTGGCGAGGGATCGTGTGGCTCGCCTCCTGGCGTCGGAGGGCAAGGAGTCGGCGGCGGCCATCCGCCAGGAGCTGCAGGCGGAGATGATGGACAAGGCCTCCGTCTTCCGGACGGAACCGGCTCTGAAGGGGATGCTGGATACGCTCCGCGGTCTGGAGGACCGTTTCTCCCGGGTTCGCCTCCAGGATCACGGCAGGCGATTCAACATGGAGCTCCTGGAGGCGATCGAGCTGGAGCAGCTTCTCTTCCTGTCGAGGATCACGGTGACCTGCGCGCTGGCGAGGCAGGAATCGCGGGGGGCGCACTTCCGGGAAGATTTCCCGGAGCGGGACGACGGGCGCTGGCTGAAGCACACCCTGGCATTCGCCAGCGACGGTCGAGTGGAGTTAAAATACAAGCCGGTGACGGTGACAAGGTTCCAGCCGCAGGAGAGGACCTATTGAAGAGGAAACTCGCACGGGCCGGGAGGAGGGGGCTCAGCTCCGAGAAGGTCAGGGAGCTGCAGTTTCGGATCTTTGCCCGCCTGTCGGCTCGGAGACAGCTGGAGCAGGTGCTTCGGGCGGGAGTCGTTTGGCGCGCCCTCATGTCGGGCGAAGCCCGGCGATGGGCCGATCGGATGCGAGATGGCTGGAAAAGAAGACTCGCTGGTTCCCGGAGAGCTGTTCGTCTTCCTTGAGGCCCTGGCGCAGGAGCGGGTCCCGTTCGTCGTCATCGGGGCTGCGGCGTTGGCGCTCCATGGGATTCCCAGGAGCACCTTGGATGTGGACCTCGTCCTGCCCGCGCAAGGGACAGCGGTGCGGACACTGTTCCGGGTGGCGCATCAGACCGGTTTTCGCTCGCGAGAGGGCGCTCTGGTGAAGCTGGCCCATCGCCCGGAGTGGTTGAGCGGGCAATGGGCGACTTTCCGGGGCCGGCAAGGCATGCCATGGGTGGACGTCTTCTTCGAGCGCCCTCCGGTTTTCGAGCGGCTCCGGCGCCGGGCGCTGAGAAGAATAATGGCCGGCCGGTCCGTGGCGGTCGCTTCTCTGGCTGCCCTGGAAAGAATGAAGAGAGAGGTTGGGCGGCCGATTGACCTGGCCGATGTGGCGCTCATACAGGAGAGGCGCAAACGACGCCGGTGACCCGATGAAGGTGGCATTTCGCATCCTCCGTTTCAATCCCGAGGCCGATCCCAAGCCGCACTGGGAAACGTACCCGGTGGAGCTGGAGCCGACCGACCGGGTGCTGGACGGGCTGGAGGCGATCAAGGGCCGGCTCGACGGCACGCTCAGCTACCGCCGCTCCTGCGCGCACGGCATCTGCGGTTCCGATGCCATGCTGATCAACGGCCGGAACCGGCTCGCCTGCAAGATCCTGGTGAAATCGGTGAAGCAGCCGATCGCGGTGGAGCCGATGCGCGGGTTTCGGGTTCTCAAGGACCTGATCGTGGACATGGAGGGCTTCTTCTCCAAGTACCGCTCCATCCGGCCGTACCTCATCGAGAAGGGGTCGCCGCCAAAGAAGGAGCGTCTCCAGTCGCCCGAGCAGCGGGAGCGTTTCGACGACACCACCAAGTGCATCCTGTGCGGCGCCTGCACCACGAGCTGCCCCTCCTTCTGGTCGAATCCCGATTACGTCGGCCCGGCCGCCATCGTGCAGGCGCACCGGTTCCTCTTCGACAGCCGGGACGAGGGGAAGGAGGAGCGGCTCAAGGTGCTGAGCGGCCGGGACGGCGTCTGGCGCTGCCGGACGATCTTCAACTGCGTCGAGGCCTGCCCGCGGGGGATCAACGTGACCCGCGCGATCGGGGAGGTCAAGCGGACTCTCATCGATGATACAATGAGGGGGTGAAGATGCGACGGAGAACCCGTGTTCTCCAGCTTTCCGGGCATGACGAGAAGCGAGAGATGGATTTCGAGCTCGATTTCCTGCGGTCCCTCACCCTCGCTCAGCGATTTCGCTTGATGCAGAAGAAAACGCGGGAGCTACTCCAGCTGCTCCGCCATAGTGGACACCGAAGGCCTCCTCAGGTCGCTCAAAGAGCATAAGGTCGACTTCGTCGTCATCGGAGCCTCTGCCTTCCCGGTTCACGGTTACGCTCGCGCAACCCTTGACATCGATCTCTTCATCCGCCCGAACCGGCTTCACGCCCAACGAACTTGGGATGCCCTTAGGGTATTCGGCTACGACATGACCGACGTTGCCGCAGAGAGCCTGCTCAACAAGAAACTGCTCATCCGGCAGTACGCCGTTGAGGCAGACATTCACCCGTTTGTGAAGGGCATGAGTTTTGGCCGCGTTTGGAAGAACAGGGTAAAAGCCAGGTTTGGGCGGACCGAGGTTTACTTCGCTTCCCTGGAGGACCTGATTGCCATGAAACGGGCTGCAGGGCGCCTCAAAGACCGGGAAGACCTGAAGTATCTCCTGCGATTGAAGAAACGAGGTGAAGGAAAAGCCGAAGGATAGCACGGCCCCCTCGCCTCTCCTCCCAGCACCTTTCCGCTCGGGGGGAAAGGGTAAGGGCGAGAGTGAGATGGCACGCCATCATCACTGCCCAAACTGCGGATTCCGTCTGTACAACCGTTCCTGCAAATGGTGGTGCGGGCGTTGCGGGTATCACGAGTCCTGCGCCGACGGTTAATATTACGCAATCGTAGCAGCATCCCTTGACCTTCCGGCCGCTCTAGGCCACAATAGGGGTACCATGTTCGCCAGAGTCGTGTCGGTTACCCTCATTCTGTGTGTCATCTGTGAGCCGGCCTTCTCCCTGCGGCCTCAGACAGAACGTTCGGGTCTTGAGGAAGCCTTGAGAGGCGTGGGGCGGCAGGCGCCCGTTGCCGCCGGCATAGAGGAACAGCGGGCCGTGATCCATCCAGCCGACCCACACCATGGCCCATTGCACGACCGGCTGTTCGCCTCCGGCGGGTCGGTCGTGGAGGGGATGGGTTTCCTCGTGGACGAGATGAGCCGCTTGCCGGAGGGAACGCCGGTCTTCCTCGGCATCCTGCCGCAGACCTCCCAACAGGTCAAGGACCTATCTGCGATGGGACTGGAGCCGCTCATCCCCCAGGATGAGGTGTGGCGGCATGTGAAGCAACATGCCCAATGGCCTCCGGCCGAAGGGACGCAGACCCAGATCCTCCTCAGGTTGGGCGTTCCGTTGAAGGTCCCCGGCTTCCCCGATATCCAGCAGGTGAGCCTGGTCCCCAAGGGCGGAACTTTCCTTTCGGAAGAGTTCAGTGAGAGATTCAGAGACATGGTGGACTGGCTTCGCGGCGAGAAATGGGGAAAGCCCACGCAGCGTAACCCCGGCTTCGTTCTGTTGGAAAAGGCGCTGTTCTTCTCCATTGACCTGAGAGGTGTCCCCTATGGCCTACCATCCGGTGAGGCCAAGGCGCGGTTTCAAAGAGCCTTGACCGATCTGACCGGTCAGGAGGTCTCGCGCGTGAAATGGGTTGCCCTGAGCGAATTTCTCCATCGGCGACGCCGGCTGGCCGCGGCCCGCTCGGAAGGGATGCGGCGCCGGTTGATTGCCCGATGGGCGCCGAAGACCGAGACGATGAAGAAGAATCTGCTGGAGCTTTTGGATCGGAAGGTAGGTGGATTGCTCCAGCCGGACCGGGAGAAAGAGGAGGATCTCCGAAGTCAGATTCGAGGGCTCGACGCCGCGTCCATCGCGCGCACTCTCCCCGGGGGAGGGGAATTCTCTTCGATGAGGGAGGCAGCGGCAAAGCTGAGCGAGGCGCTAGGCAAAAAGCGGGCGAATCTCGAGAGAGAGATTGATTCGCTGCAGGAGACTGCCAACCCCTTGGCACAGCACATCCATCGAGTCGGCCGGGCTTTGGAGCGTCGGCAATGGAGCCGCTTTGGGGATTTGGCCGGAGAAGATCTGGGGACTGCGACCGAATGGGTGATCCGGCGGGGTCCTGAGAAAGCGGCCGAGGAGATGCAGCAGTTGGACCGTCTGGTCTTGAGGGTTTCCGATCTGCTGCGGGATCGGCTTCCGGGGGGCGAGGCGGAAGAAGAGCCGGTCAGGAGATGGCAGGCCTTCGCGGTTGGTTTCCTGGCGGCTTGCGGTCGGCTTTCAGAGGAATCGGCCTCGGCGTTCCTGCAGGATGGCTCCTCTTTTCAGTTCGATTGCTGGGCGAAATGGGCGGTTACCTGGGGCAGAGGCGCCGTGGATCCACAGCGAAAATTCTGGGAGGAGGCGTTCTTGACGCTGATACAGGACATCCGTCCCGACCAGGTGGCGGAGCAGGACAGAGAGTGGTTCGAGCATCTGCGCGCACGAAATGTGAAGCACCTCGCCGAATATCTGAGGAAGCAGCCAGGATCCGGCTCCTTGACTTCGGAGCAGATCGCGCAACTTGTGGAGGAAGAGCGGCTCCGGTGGACTCCTGAGATGCCGGTGGAACTGAAGATGGACCTTCTGATGAGACGGCCGGCTGCGATTTGGAACCTTAGCGCGGGGCATTTCGCGACAGCGTCGGTCGTTGCGGACAGACTTGGGTTCCCAAAGGCGGAGGAAGCGCTCAGAAGAGAAGCCCGCGAGCGCCTGGGAAAGAGCCGTTCCCTGGATGCCCGGTATCCGCTCTGGCTTCCGCGTTCGGGGCCCGGCCCAGAGGAGGAGCGGAGGCTGGTCCATTACCTGTCGCAAGCGAACCAGGCGATCCGCGACAGGGACTGGGAGGAGTGGGCTCGATTCAGCGCCGAGCAGCCTCGCTTGTTATTGCAAGCCGCCTACCTCGGCGGTGGCGGACTTTTTGATCTTGGGAAGAAGTGTGTTCAGACGATGGAGGAGACGGTGGACACTGTGCATGGGGTCCTCCGGGAGCCTCTGCCTGACGAAGTCCGGGTATCCTTGAGGCTTCTTCAGACCCTGGTGGTGCTGTACCTCGTCGGATCGGGACATCTGACAGAGGCCTCTGCCCGTTTTTTCGCCAGCGACTCCTCAGCCCAGCATGGGCGGGTCTGGTTCGGGCGCACACAGCACTGGAAACAGCGGCTGGGAACGCCAGCGCGTCCTCTGGATCTTGCGATTGGGAGCGTCGTGGAAGGGGAGGCGCTTCCTCCGAATGGCTACTTCTCCGCCTACATGCTGTTGCTGTTGGTCAGCCGGCCGGACCGTTTCGACGATGGGCCGGTCCGGGATATCTGGAGGAATGAGGAAGTGAGGGAACTCTCCCAGAGGATGGTCTCATGGTTTGGGAGCCAGCAGCATCCCGGAGGGCCTCTGGCGGTGGATTTGGAAACGGTCGCTCAAAGGTACCGAGAGCTTCTTGCGCAGGTGCCGGAACCTCCGCCGGAGCTCTTGGAGGGGGTGTTGCTGGGCCGGGTGCGTGAGGTCGGCAACGCCGCACTGGTCTTCAATGAGCTCTCTGCACGGCTTGTGAGAGAGTTGGGTTTTAACGAAGATGCCAGCGAGTGGGAGGGAGCGGTTCGGGATGCTGTCGGGCGGTGGTCCGGGATCCACGGACGGGAGAAGCTTTGGTGGCCCTGGCCGGATGTCGCTGCGGTTGCGACCGCGGGCATGGAGGAGGAATGGAGGTCGGCGTTGGAGATGAGGGAGCAGTTCGAGCAGCGCATGCGAAGCGAGGCCGGGCTGGAGCCGGCGGTTTAGGGCCTCTTCGCTTTTTGCTATAATCGGTCGCATGGAATCGAGACGCTCGCCGTACCTCAAGCATCTCTACGTCTGCGTGAATCAGCGCGAGCCGGGGAAGACCTGCTGCGCGGCAGGAGGGCCTAGTGGTGCGGCTTCCGATAGCCGCAGCCACGCGGCCGGCGGCGGGGAGGCGATCCTGGAGAAGCTCAAGGCCGCTGTGAAGGAACGGGGCCTCAAGGGCCGGGTGCGGGTCTCCCGCTCCGGCTGCATGGATCTCTGCGCGCAGGGGCCGAATGTGATGGTCTACCCGGACCACCAATGGTACTCGCATGTGACGCTGGAGGACGTCGATCGAATCATTGCGGATCATCTGGCCCCCCTCGGCCGGTACGACGTACCTGAGGGGCCTTCGGTACGTCGTACCGGGGTGAGGGCGTTTCTGTTTGATGTGGGGAACGTGCTGTTCCGGTTTGACCACATGCGGGCGGCGGCGCAGATCACGAACGGCACGCAGGCCTCGCCGCAGGCGCTCTTCCAGCTCTTCTTCGAATCCCCGCTGGTGGTGGATCACGATGAGGGGAGAATCTCCACGGAGGAGTTTTACGCCCGCCTGAGAAGGGAGATCGGTTTGAACCTTTCCTACGGGCGCTTCCTGGAGGTCTGGAACGACATCTTCACCGAAGACCGGCAGATGACCGCTCTGGCGGGGCGCCTCGCGGAGCGGTATCCCTGCTACCTCATCTCGAACACGAACCCGGCCCACTTCGAGTTCCTCCGGGCTCGGTTCCCGATCCTGGACCAGTTCCGGGGTTCGGTCCTTTCCTACGAGGTTGGGCACCTCAAGCCGCATCCGGCCATCTACCGGCGCGCACTGGAGCTGGTGGGCCTTCCGGCGGAGGAGATCCTGTACGTGGATGACCGTGCCGATCTCATTGAGGCGGCGCGCGCACTCGGATTCCAGGTCCATCGCTTCGAAGACGCGGATGGCCTCCAGGGGGAGCTCACGGAACGAGGGGTCCTGAGCTGACCTCCGGCGTTCTGCCGGCGCCGTCCAGGGCGGCGCTGCCCCGTTTCCCGGGGTGGTGGGCGGCGCTGGGGCCGGGGATCGTCTGGCTTGCCCTCGCGCAGGGCAGCGGCGAGCTCATCTGGTGGCCGTACCTCATCGCGAAGTATGGGCTGACCTTCCTTGTCCTTCTCGTTCCGGCCTGCCTGCTTCAGTTTCCGCTGAACTACCACATCGGTTACTACACCCTGGCGACCGGGGAGAGCATCTTCCAGGGGTTCATCCGGCTCAACCGCTGGTTCGCCCTGTTCCTCTGGGTCCTGATGTCGATTGGGTTTGCCTGGTTCGGGGCCTTCGCCTCAGCGGGCGGAACAGCGCTGGCGGCCCTGACCGGATTGCCGGACGGCTGGCCTGTGCGGGACCAGGCGCTCTTCTGGGGATACCTCTCCATGGGGTTCTTTGTGGTGGCCTTGCTCTCCTCCCGGGTGGTGTACAGGGCGGTCGAGCGGATCATGCTGGCGGTGGCGATCCTCACCTTGGCGGGCCTGGTCTGGGCCTGCTCGCATCCGTCGGTGCAGGCCGTGGTGCCGGCGTTCCTGAAGGGGTTGACCTGGCCGGTCCTGCCGATGCCGCGGCCCTGGGAGGCGCAGGATGCGACAAAGCTCCTGACCGCGATCACCTTTGCGGGGCTGGGCGGATTCTGGACGCTCTTCTACTCGTACTGGCTCAGAGAAAAGGGAGCCGGGATGGCGGGACTCGTCGGGCACATCACGAGCCCCTTGACCGGACGGCCGGAGCGGATCCCTTTGAGCGGGGTGATTCCGGAGGAATCGCCGGATCTTGCGGGCGGCTGGAGGAGATGGAGGCGGTTTCTGCTCGTGGACAGCTCGGTGGGGATCTTCGGGAACATCCTCACCACCCTGATGACGTGTCTGCTGGCCTATGCGTTGCTACACCCGGAGGGGCTTCTGCCGGATAAGTATGAGCTGGCGGTGGTGCAGAGCCGGTTCTTCGAGCTGCAGTGGGGGCGCTGGGGCGGCTGGCTCTTCCTGCTGGTGGCTGCGGCGTTCCTCGCCGACACCTGGCTGGCGACGGTGGACGCGGTCAGCCGCATCAACACCGACATCGTCTTGAGCTACTTTCCGGCTGCGCGGCGGATCTCGGCCCGCGGGTGGTATCTGGCCTGGGTGGGCTGGCTGACCGGCGTCACCGCCCTGACCATGCGGTGGAGCGAGCCGGGTTCGCTGATCCTTCTCTCTGCGGTGATCGGATTCGCGGGAACGGTCCTCTTCACCGGGGCGCTGTTCGGCCTGAGCTACCGGGTTCTGCCGCGGCTTGTCCCGCGGGCGATCCTGCCGGGCCAGCTGGCCGCGGGCTGCCTGGCTGTTTCGTATGTGGCTTACCTGATCCTGGCACTCGCGTACGTCTGCGCGCGGTTCGCGGTTTAGAGCGGGCTCTTAGTAGCGCTCGATCTGAAGCAGCAGGGCGTGGCTGAGGAAGTCGCGGGAGCAGATCGCCCGCATGGCGGCGGCGCGCCGGCGGCGGAAGGCGAAGGGGCTCGCCCCGATGCGCAAGGCCGTGGCCTCTTCGGTGTAGAAGGAGAGGTAATAGAGCTCCACCGTCTTGCGCAGCGGCGGTGGAACCTGCCGCACGGTCTGGTAGACCCGGTGGTGATGGTAGGGGTTCAGAAACTGGTAAGGCACGCAGCGGAGATACGAGTAGCCGGTGAGTTTCCTCTGCAGAGGATCCGCCGGGTTCTCCAGAGCCGCGTACCGGCCCCGGACGGATGCCCAGAGGGTTTGCCGGAGGTGCTCCTCGAATCCGCCCTGGGGAGTTTCTTCCAGGTAGGCGATCAGTCGTTCCCTGAAGACCGAATAGGTCAGCCGCTCGAAGTCCTTCTCCGTAAAAAGGCGGTAGTCACCCCGGCAGTACGCCTTCTCCTCAGGGGTCCGGGCGACGAAGCGGCAGCCCTGCGAGGAGGCCAGATGATCCCAGCAGGTGAGGAGCCAGCCCAGGGCTGGCTGGAATTCCGCGGCCAGAGTCCCGTAGGCCTGTCCAAAGGCGGCCGGCTGCCCGCTCAGGTGCGCGCACCGGGCCTGGTGGAGGAGCGTCGGGAGGGAATTCCTTCCCCTGCGGAGTGAGGCCGGCGGGGTGGGGCGCCGGAATGCCCTGGGCCAGTCCGCCTCCAGCGGCGG
>CAYFHV010000067.1:0-9066 GCA_964343105.1 uncultured Planctomycetia bacterium
CAAAAAGATAAGTGCCAAAGAGATGGTCAAGGGGATTGCCCCGGTTGTGCCGATGAGGCCGGCCGTGGTCCCCATGGCGCTGGCTGCGTAAAAACACGTAGCCCGTCCCCCGACCTACGCCTGCTCGGTCGGTGGGACGTCAGCAGCAGGCTGGCCGCGGTCCGGTACCTCTGGGGGCTGCGGCGAGGAGACCAACCAGGGGGTAGCCGGCTCCTCGATCCTGTCCGCGGGAGCGGGAGCGGGCGATGATCCAAAACACGGACTACGCACGTAGGGGACGCGACTGAGGTTTCTTCAACACGAGGGTTCAATTCCCTCCGCCTCCACGTCTTTTTCGTCGCACCGATACCTTGCGTCCGAAAATCTTCCTCACGCTGATTGCAGCCGCTTCCCTCGCGGGCTGCGCCACGGCTCCCTCCCGACCGGGTGCACCGGCCGGCTCACTCATCGCTCAGCGCGTGTTCGTCGGATCCCGCCCCTATCTGCCCTCCGCGGCGCTGGCCCGGGAGCTCAGGGCCCAGGAGCACTGGGACACCGATGCGCAGGTCCTGTTCCTCACGGCGGCCGGCCATGAGCTGCGGGCGGCGGCGGGGATGCGGGTCGTGCTTCTGGACGGCTCCCCGTATCTTCTGCCGGCGGCCCCCGTGATGGAGCGGGGAAGGCTCCTGCTTCCGCAGCAGCTTTGGACGGATCGGCTGGCGAGGTGGAGCGTTCCGGAGAGGATTCCCAGCCCCCCGGTGTTTCGGCCGCTTCGGACCATCGTCCTGGATGCCGGCCATGGCGGGCATGACCCGGGCGCGGTGGGCCCGACCGGCTTGCGGGAGAAGGCCGTCACCCTGGAGGTGGCCAAGAGCTTGAGGGATCTTCTGGTGCGGGACGGGTTCCGGGTGATCATGACGCGCTACGATGACCGCTTCATCTCCCTCGGCGGCCGCAGCGCCGTCGCCAACCGGGAGGAGGCGGATCTGTTTGTTTCCGTTCATGCCAACGCCTCCCGCCGGCGTTCGATCTCCGGCTTTGAGGCGTACTACCTTTCCGAGGCGACCGACGATCAGGCGCGGGCCCTGGAGGCGGCCGAGAACGCAGCCCTCCCCGAGGAGATCGGCCGGCCGATCTCCTCCGACACGGAGGCGATCATCTGGGATCTCTTGTACACGGAGCATCGGGCGGAGTCGCTGGAGCTGGCGTCGGACATCTGCAGGGGGATGAGCGGGGCCGGGATTGTCTCGAGGAACCGCGGGGTCAAGTCCGCCCGCTTCGCGGTGCTCAAGGGGGTCCGCATGCCGGCGGTCCTCGTGGAGATCGGTTTCGTCAGCCATCGGGACGAGGAGGTCCGGCTGCGCCGCGCCGACCACCGCAGGCGCCTGGCAGAGGGGATCCGCCAGGGCATCCTGCGCTTCCGGGACCGCCTGGAGCGGGAATATGCCCGCGCGCGCTAGCGCCATCGGGGTCTTCGATTCGGGGATCGGGGGGCTCACCGTCGTGCGGGAGCTCACGCGGCTTCTGCCCAGGGAGCCGATCGTCTACCTGGGGGACACCGCGCGGGTTCCCTACGGCAACAAGTCGCGGGAGACGGTCCTCAAGTTCTCGACGGAGAACGTCCTCTTCCTGCTCCACCACGACGTCAAGCTCGTCGTCATCGCCTGCCACACCGCCTCCAGCTATGCCATGCCCTTCCTTGAGCGTCACTTCCGGCACCCGATCCTGGGGGTGGTGGAGCCCGGCGTGGAAACGGCGCTCAAGGTGAGCCGGGCCGAGCGGATCGGCGTCATCGGAACCCAGGCGACCGTTTCCTCGGACGCCTACCCCCACGCCTTCGCCCGCCTCCATGCGCGGGTTCACATCACCCAGGTGCCCTGTCCCCTCTTTGTCCCGCTCGTGGAGGAGGGCTGCACGGACGGTTCGCTGGCCCTGTCGGTGGCGCGCCGGTACCTGCGGCCGCTGCGCAAGGCCCGGGTCGACACGCTGATCCTGGGATGCACGCATTACCCGCTCCTCAAGGGGACCATCGGACAGGTCATGGGGCCCGGCGTGCAGCTCATCGACTCCGCCAGGCAGGTGGCGCTGAAGACGCGGGAGGTTCTCCGTCAGATGGGGCAGGAGGCTCCGCCCCGCGGCCCCAGGCCCCTGCGCCGTTTCTTTGTCACCGATGAGCCGCGCCATTTTGAGCTCCTCGCCAGGCGGTTCCTCGGCTGGCGGCCGGACAACGTGGCCAAGGCGGATGTCTCCAAAGTCTAGGAGGGCGGTGGTTCTGCTTTCCGGCGGGCTCGATTCGGCGACGGCGCTCTACGTCGCGCGCAGCCGGGGCTATCGCTGCCAATGTCTTGCGGTGGATTACGGCCAGCGCCACCGGAGAGAGATCCAGGCGGCCCGCGCCGTCGCCCGCGCTGCGGGTTGCCCGATCCGGGTGGTGCGAACGGCCCTGCCATGGGGTGGATCGGCCCTGACCGACCGGAAGAGGGCGATCCCGAGCGGGCGAAGCGAGCGCCAGATCGGCCGGGGAATCCCGGCCACCTATGTGCCCGCGCGGAATACCCTCCTGTTGAGCTACGCGGTTTCCTGCGCGGAGGCGGTCGGCGCGGGCGCCGTCTTCATCGCGGCGAACGTCCGGGATTATTCCGGCTACCCCGACTGCCGCCCCGCATTCTACCGGGCCTTCGCCCAGGTCATCCGCCGTGGAACGAAGGCCGGCGTAGAGGGTCGTCCGATCCGGATCGAGACCCCGCTCATCCGCATGACCAAATCCCGGATCATCCGGAAGGGGATGGAGCTCGGCGTTCCCTACCACCTCACGTGGTCCTGCTATGCAGGGGCACGCCGCCCGTGCCGCCGATGCGACAGCTGTCTCCTGCGCGCGAAGGGGTTCCGGCAGGCTGGCGCCCCCGATCCGGCTCTGCTATCCTGACACAATGGCGAACACAGCGCGGATCATCGAGATTTTTCCCTCCATCCAGGGAGAGGGGATTTACGTCGGGCGGCGGCATCTTTTCATCCGTTTCTGGAACTGCAACCTGGCCTGCCACTACTGCGACACCGAGTACCGCGGCGCCTACCGGGAGTACACCGTTGATGATCTGGAGGGGGAGGTACGCCGCCTGCTCGACTCCTGCGGGCCTTTCCACGCCGTGAGTCTGACCGGCGGGGAGCCGCTCCTCTGGGGGAGTTTCCTCCAGTCTTGGCTTCCGCGCCTGAAGGGGATGGGACAGAGAACCTACCTGGAGACGAATGGGACGATGCCGGATGCCCTGAGGCGGATCCTCCCCTGGACCGACATTGTGGCGATGGATGTGAAGCCGCCCAGCGCGACCGCCGACCGTCCGGTTTGGAAGGAGCACGCCGAGTTCCTCCGGATCGCCTGCGGGGAGGGCTTGGGCCGGCCGGAGCTCTTCGTGAAGGTGGTCGTCACGCGCGAGACTCTGGATGAGGAGATTCGGCTGGCTGCGGAGCTGGTTCGCTCGGCGGGCGCGCAGGTCCCGCTTGTTCTTCAGCCGGTGACGCCGTGGGGTCAGGTTCGCGAAGGGCCCCTCCCGGAGCAGCTGGATCGCTGGCAGCGCACGGCGAGCGGGCTGCTTTCCGATGTGAGGATCCTGCCGCAGGTGCATCGGATCCTGGGGGTTGCCTAAAAAATGGGGCCGATGCGATTCGACCAGCGCCAGGCTGCCGACCTGCGCCCCGTGACCATCCAGCGGGGGTATCTCCGGTATGCCGAGGGGTCCTGCCTCATTGAGCTCGGGAACACCCGCGTGGTCTGCGCCGTGTCGGTCGAGGAGAAGCTGCCGCCCTTCCTGCAGGAGAGGGCGACGTCCGGACGCCCGTCGGGCGGATGGATCACCGGCGAGTACGGGATGATCCCCCGTTCGACGCTCCGGCGCGCGCCCCGGGAAACGTCGCGGGGCGGCCAGGGCGGCCGCACCCAGGAGATCCAGCGGCTGATCGGCCGGTCCCTTCGGGCCGTGGTGGACCTGAAGAAACTGGGCACGCGCACCTTGTGGGTCGACTGCGACGTTCTGCAGGCCGACGGAGGGACTCGGACCGCCTCGGTGACCGGGGCCTGCGTGGCCCTGGTGGAGGCGCTGGAATGGCTGCGCCGGCAGGGGATCTTCCGGCAGCTGCCGCTCCGGGACATGGTCGCCGCCACCAGCGTGGGTCTGGTCGACGGCCAGCTGCTTCTGGATTTGACGTACGACGAAGATTCCCGCGCCCAGGTGGATATGAACGTCGTCATGACCGGGAAGGGGGATCTCGTGGAGGTGCAGGGCACGGGCGAGGGAGCCACCTTCACCCAGGGCCAGATGGACGATCTGGTGGCCCTGGCAAGGACCGGTGTGACGCGCCTCGTCGAGATCCAGCGAGCGGCCCTGAAGGGAATTCTCTAATGCGGTACGACGTACCTAGAGGGCCTCAGGTACGTCGTACCGGTTTGTGATGTTGACTCTTTTGCTTGCGACCCGAAACCGCCACAAGGTGCGGGAGCTTCGCCGTCTGCTCGCCGGCCTGCCGATCCGCCTGCTTGCGCTCGATTCCTTTCCATCGGTTCCGCCGGTTCGGGAAAACGGCGCCACCTTCCGGGAGAACGCGGTGGCCAAGGCGCTTTCCGTCTCCCGCCATGTCGGCCTGCCGGTGCTCGCGGAGGATTCCGGTCTGGAGGTGCAGGGGCTCAGAGGCCGGCCCGGCGTCCACTCGGCCCGGTATGCCGGCTCCGCCCAGAGCGACCGCGCCAACGTGACGAAGCTGCTCAAGGCGCTGGATGGAGCACCCGCCCGGGGCAGACGGGCTCGATTCGTCTGCGTGATGGCCTGGGCCGTTCGGGGAAGAGTCATTCGGACCTTCCGGGGTTCCTGCGCCGGGAGGATCGCAGAGAGCCCGCGCGGGCGCGGCGGGTTCGGCTACGATCCGCTCTTCGTGCCGACCGGCTTCAACTCCACGATGGCGCAGATGCCCCTCAAGCAGAAGAACCGGATCAGCCACCGGGCCCGCGCCGCGTCCGCCCTGCGGGCCTGGCTCCACGCCGGCGGCGCGCGTTCGGGCGGGCGGGTCAGAGGATCTCTTCGAGGAGATCCTGCAGGTTGAAGAGCTGCTCGTTGAGGATCTGGGTCACCGGCTTGGGATTGAACTTCCGCTTCGGCTCCTTCCACGTGCCGGTCACCCGGTATTCGCCGATCAGGTAGCTGGTTCCCTTGGCGATCACACGGCCGATGCGGGACCGGCTCTCCTCCGGGATGAGATCGGCGGACAGGGTGGGAATGACCCGCCAATCCACAGGGCTGTTCACCCCCTGAGCGAATCCTCCTTCACCGATGACGGTCAAGGTGGCCTGGGGGGAGCGCAGCTGCAGATCCTCGGACCGGATCGATCCGTTCCCCACGGCGAAGCTGCCCTGCGCCTGTTGAAAGACGATCTTCCTCAAGCTGGGCATCCCCAGAAACTCCGCAAAGCCGCCGAGGAGGGGCATCTCCAGGATCTGCGCGCCGTCAATCCGGGCCTTGCCGGATCCGCGGATCGCTTCCGGGCGGAGGGCCTCTCCTTGCCCCGTCCATTCGCCGGAAAGCTGACCCGAGAGCGTCGGGGTTTTCCACTGCAGGATCCGTCCCATGGCGGCCAGCTGCATGCCCTGCAGCCGGGCAGACCCTTCCCAGGGCTTTTCCGGTCGGGCTTCGTCCAAGGTTCCGGAGAAGCCGGCCTGGCCCTCGGCGAACCGGAATTGGCCTGACGAGAGCGTCCAGCGCTGTTTCTCGCGCCTCAGGTCCACGGCCAGCTGCTTGAGGGGGATCTGGCGGACCGTGAGCGAAGGAGAGCTGACCTTCAGATCCAGCGCGCTCTGCGACGGCCGGCTCAAATCTCCCTCGATAAGGCACCGGAAGGAAACCTCCCCCTCGGGGACCTCTTGCCAGCCTTTGCCAGCGGGGTCCTGGAGGAATTCGACGGCCTTCTCAACCGGCAGCGTCCCCTCCGCATAGAGATTTCCCTGCGGCCAGTTGACCTCTCCCAGCACGCGGAAGCTGCCGTTCCCCAGTCGTCCGGTGAGGGTATTCAGGTGCACCGATTTTCCGGAGACGATCATCTGCGTCTCCAGCGTCAGTTCTCCCCACGAAAGGCGGGCATCCACCTCCGGCTGCGCGAGGCCCACGACCGTCCCTTCGATCTGAAACGGCCGCTTGAGGAAAAGCCCCTTTGCCTCGGTCACTGTCAGCAGATCCCGCTGCCAGCGAAGCGTCCCGCTGGCCTGCTCGAGGAAATGGCCGCCGGGCAGCTCCGCCTTCGCATCCTGGATGGAAAGCGTCACTATGGGCCGCAGCGACAGGGTTGGACGGAGTGTTCCGCTGGCGACCGCCTCGAGGTTTGCCTGGCCGGAAAGCTTGTCCCGAAGAAGCAGGCGCTCCATCCCGCCCGGGATGGGCGGCAGCTGGGCCAGCGGGAACTGGCTCACGGCCCGGAGTCCGATGCTGCGCTGGTCGTCGTTGGCCAGTGAGCCGCTGAAGAGGATCGGGGTTCCCATGGGCAGGGTGCCGGTCAGCGCCTCGGTCCGGATCCCTTCGGGTCCCACAGTCACCTCCCCGGTCAGGTCCCGCAGCTCCTGGATCAGGGGGAGGGGCCCGACGGAAACCTTCTCAAGCTGCACCACTGCGCGCAGGGAGTCCCACGGGTTTCGGCTCCTCCAGGAAGCCAGGTCGGCATCCACCTTGGCCTGGAGATTCCCCTCTACCCGCAGCTCCTCGGGCGGTTCCCCCTCCCATCCCTGACGAATCGGCTGCTTCACGAGGCAGCGGGTTTTTTCCAGCTCCAGCCAGCCCTGGAGCCGCAAGGGCCCTCTCAAGCCGCCTTCGAGCTGCCAGTCCACGGCGGCGGTTCCATCGAGCTCGCGGATGGCATCCCGGGCGCCGGGGGGAAGGACCGGCAGGGTAAAGGGCAGGGGTCCCGAAAGGCGGCCGCGGGCGGAGAGCGTGTGCTTCACCAGATCGTACGCGCCGTCGACCGAGAGCTCGATCGGGGCGCCCGGATCGGCCTCCGTCCAGAGATGGCAGAGGCCTTCGAGTCTGGCCTCGATTCGCGCCGGCAGGGACAGGTGCAGGTCCGCCCCGACATTCTTGAGCTCGCCGTCCAGCATCGACTCTCCCCGGACGAGGTGCCACCGGATCTGGCCGTCCGACAGGACGACCCGGGGGATGATCCACCGGAGCCGGGCCCTTCCGCGGGACGGCGCCATCGTGCGGACCAGCAGCTCCTCGAAGTTCCACCGCTCATCGGCGCCCTGGGAGAGCCGCAGGCGGGGCCCGACGATGTGCAGGGTGGGAACGATGAGCTCACGGTGCTTGAGGAGCGGCAAGAGCAGCACCCCGCCGGAGATCTTCTCTACCTCCAGGAAAGGTTCCGGCCCGAACCCCTCGGCATCGGCGACCGCCAGGCGCTCGATCACAAAGCCGTGCCACAGATGAAGCTTGACCCGTCCCACGGTGACCGGACGGCCCAAGGCCCGGCTGGCGGTCTCTTGCGCCCACTCGCGCGCCCGCACCGGAAGCACGGCCCTGTTCAGATACTCCAGCAGGGCGGCCAGGAGCGCCACAACGACCAGGAAGAGCAGTACAGGTTTGAGAAACCGATTCATCCGGGATCCTCTTCGAAAGGATCCATTATACGGCTTTTCCCTTCCCGAAAAGAGCCCGCCCAGCTAGAATGGGGGACGTCGAGCGGGGTGTAGCTCAGCTTGGCAGAGCACTGCGTTTGGGACGCAGGGGTCCTCGGTTCGAATCCGAGCACCCCGACTGAAACGGTTCGGGCTCTTCTAGGGTATTATTTCCACGAGCGCCTGTAGCTCAATCTGGATAGAGCAGCTCCCTTCTAAGGAGAAGGTTGGCCGTTCGACTCGGCCCAGGCGCACCACCGACTCGAGGGCATCTCATGAAGAAGCTGATCGGCTGGGGGATCGCGCTGGGGGTGTTGGCCGCCGTCCACTTCATGTGGACGACGGCGCTGCGAGCGGAATTGGTCTCCTCCCTGAGCGCCGCATGCCAGCGGCCGGTGACGATCCGCGCGGTCGGGTTTGTCCTGCCGCTCGGAATCCGCGTGGCCGATCTGGAGGTCCCGCCGGCCGGCTCGGAGCAAGGCCCACTCCTGCGGGCCGAGGAGATCCGGATTCAGATCCTCATGGGCCAGGCGGTTCAGGGCAGGGTATCCCTCTCGGTTGAGCTGATTCAGCCGGAGCTGTCGGTACGCTGGAGCCGGCAGACAGGGGAGCTTCTGGCGCTGGGGGGCGCGCGGGTTTCAGGCACAACGCCCGCTCCGATCCAGAGGGTACGGATCCGCAGGGGGAGACTTCAGCTGTTGGATGAGCAGGCGGTTCCGCCGACTCCGTGGCGGTTTCAGGATCTGGAAGCGGACGTCCGGTTGGGGGGCGCTGTCCTTTCCAGTTACGAGCTTGATGCTGCGATCGGCCGGGCGGACGGCGGCGAGATCGGCCGCCTGGAGTCCCAGGGCTCCTTCATCCCGGACGGCCCGTTCGAGGCGAAGGTTTCCTTCCGGCACGATCGGATGAAGGAGCTGGCGCCCTATCTCCGGGAGGTTCTGGGCCCGACGCCCGTGCAGGGATCGCTGGAATTGGACAGCCGGATCACCGTCTTCCGCGGGGTGCTCATGGCCCACAACCAGGTGAGCGCCTCGGACGTCCGCTTCGCCACGGAGGAGCCCACGACGCTCGGGCCCAGCGGCAATCGCCTGGTGGAGCTTTTGAGCGACCGGGAGGGAAAGGTTCAGCTCGGTTTCGTGGTGAACGGCCGGCTGGGGCAGAGGCTGGATTGGTCTGACCTGGCTGCCGCGGCCATGCAGACCTCCCTCCAGCAGGCGATGGCCAGGGGCATCCAGCGGGTCCTGGGCGAAACCGAGCAGCAGCCGCTCGCCGATCGGCTCCAGAAAGGGATCGAGTCCATCGAGCGCTGATCTTCCGTATGGTGGCTATAGTGTAATGGTCAGCACAAGGGATTGTGGATCCCTTAGAGCGGGTTCGAATCCCGTTAGCCACCCCAATTACACTCAGCTGCGAACCCAGAGCAGTTGGAGCCACACGCCGCGCCG
>CAYFHV010000068.1:0-1336 GCA_964343105.1 uncultured Planctomycetia bacterium
CCATCGAGCGCACCTGCCCGCTCACAAAGAGCGGATTCAACCAGCGCCACAGCGGCGTGAACCGCTTCAGATCCACTGAACTCCAGATCCCCTCCACCTCCGGGTCGGAGCTCATCAGCTCATCCACCGGCCGGCGCGTGCTCATCATCCAGCATTGATCGCTGCCGCCGCCGCGCAGATCCTCGGCGAGGGCCAGCGCCGGAACGAGGTGCCCGCCGCTTCCGCCCGCCACCAGGACAACCTTCACTCTACCACCCCCTTGGAAGGAAGCGGGCCCACTTCACGCCACCCTTGCCGCCGGGCGGGAGACGCTCAGAAGAACGCCAATGCTCAAGAGGTTGACGATGAGCGCCGTTCCCCCGTAGCTGACGAACGGCAGCGGCAGCCCCTTCGTGGGGATCGCCCCGGTGGAGACGCCGATGTGCACGAACGCCTCCAAAGCAAGCAAGAGGACGATCCCCAGGCCCGTGAACAGGCCGAACGTGTCCGGCGATGAGAAGGCCACC
Organism: uncultured Planctomycetia bacterium; assembly: GCA_964343105.1. Lineage (GTDB taxonomy): Bacteria > Omnitrophota > Gorgyraeia > 1-14-0-20-64-10 > 1-14-0-20-64-10 > CAYFHV01. The sequence goes on from CAYFHV010000068.1 coordinate 507, forward strand.
CTCAGCCCGAACCAGAACAGGAGCCCCAGGAGGACGAGGATCATCGTGGTGCCGACGAAGCCCATCTCCTCGCCGATCACCGAGAAGACAAAGTCGGTGTGCGCGGCGGGCAGATAAAAGAGCTTCTGCCGGGATTCCCCCAGCCCCACCCCAAAGATCCCGCCCGAACCGAGGGCCACCAGCGACTGAATAAGCTGAAACCCTGACCCCTCCGCATCCGCCCAGGGGTTCAGATACGCCATGATCCGGCGCATTCGATAGGGCTTGGAGAGGATCAAGAGCCCCACCGTCGGGATGGCCGCCAGCACCAAGGAGAGGATGATCTGCCAGCGGACCCCCGCGATGAAGAGCAGCAGCAGCGCAACGGCGGCCGTCGCCACGGCCGTGCCCAGATCCGGCTCGATCAGGATGAGCCCCACCGTCGCAGCCAGAACGACCAGCGCGGGCAGGACCCCGAGGAAGAAGTCCTTCAGCAGGGATCGCTTGCGGGTCAGCACATCCGCCAGATAGAGGATGATCGCCAGCTGCGCCAGCTCGGAGGGCTGGAAGCTGAACCCGCCCACGCGAAACCAGCGGCTCGCCCCGGAGACCCGGTGGCCGATCCCCGGCACGAGCACGGCCATGAGCAAGAAAAGCGCCAGCGCCATGGCCGGTTTCGACCAGCGCCGGATCCTCTCCTGCTCCACCCCCAAAGCCCACGCCAGGGCGATGAGCCCCAGGGCCAGGTAGAGCAGATGCCGCTTGAGAAAATAGGCGGCGTCCCCATGCGTCTCCTGCGCGGTGATGGCACTGGTGGAGTAGACCATCACGATCCCGACCGAAACGAGGAT
>CAYFHV010000068.1:1436-8935 GCA_964343105.1 uncultured Planctomycetia bacterium
TCGACGGCAAGGGTAAAGCGCTCGCCCCGCTCCTCAAAATCCCGGAACATGTCGAAGCTCGTGCACATGGGCGACAGAAGGACACATTCTCCCTCCCGGGCCAGCCCAAACGCCATTCGCACCGCCTCCGGAAGGTCGGTGGCCCTGCGAAGTGGAACCGAGCCGTTCAGGGAGGAGGCGATCTTCCCGCCGTCCTCCCCGATGAGGACCGCCGCCTTGAGCTTGGCCGTCCACCGGCGCAACCGCTTGAAATCGCTGCCCTTGTCCCTGCCCCCGGCGATGAGGATCACCTGGCCCGGCGCCGCCTCAATCGCCCGGATGCCGGACTCCACCGTGGTGGACTTGGAGTCATTGATGAAGGTGACCCCGCGGATTTGGCCCACGCGCTGCTGGCGGTGCGGCAGGCCGATGAAGGTGCGCAGAACAGGGCCGGCGAACTCCCCGGGAATTCCCAGGAGCCCCGCGATGCAGGCCGCTGTCAGGCCGTTCTCCTCGTGGTGGCTGCCCTGCGCGGGAAGCTCTCCCGTTCCGCAGATGCGGCCCTCCAGGCCCGGGAGGTTGAGCCGCAGCTCCCCATCCTGCGCGTAGGCGCCCGGCACCTTTTGCTTGCGGCTGAAGAACGCCACACGGCTCCGGATCATCCTCCGCATTCCGGCGGAGCCGGGATCGTCGGCGTTCAGCACCGCCCAGCTCGACGGGCCCTGCTGTGCGAAGAGGCGCGCCTTCACCGCTCGATACCGGGAAAAGGAGCCGTGCCGATCCAGGTGGTTCTCGGTCACGTTGAGCAGACAGGCGATGTCGCTGTGAAAGGAGACGGTCGATTCAAGCTGAAAGGAGCTCACCTCCAGAACCACCGTCGTCGAGGGCCGGATCCGATCCAGGACCGAGCAGAGGGGTGTCCCGATGTTGCCGCAGACCACGGCATCCCGTCCGGCGGCCCGAAGGATCTCGCCGAGCAGTGTCACCACGGTGGACTTCCCGTTGCTGCCGGTCACTGCCACCGTTGCACCCGAGCAGTACCAGCTCCCCAGCTCCAGCTCGCTCACCACGGGGATCGCCGCCTCGCGCGCCCAGCGGACCGGCGCAGAAGACGGATGCACGCCGGGGCTGACCGCCACCAGCCGCGAACCGACGATAAAACGGCGGGTGTGCCCGCCCAGCTCAACCAGCGCACCGGCCCGAGTGAGCTCGTCTGCAAAAATCCGATGCTCGGGCGAGGCCGCCTGCTCCGTGACGCGGACGATGCAGCCGAGCTGGAGCAGCCACCGCGCCGCTGCCAGCCCGCTGCGGGCGAGTCCCACCACCGTGACCGGAGTTCCCGGGCCCGGACGTTGGATCAGCGGAATGGGGCGCTCGATGGGGCGTTCGCCTCTCGTGCTCATCGCAGCTTCAATGTGCTCAGACTCAAGAGGGCCAGGATCGCCCCCACGATCCAGAAACGGACCGTCACCTTGGATTCCGCCCATCCGGCCAACTGGAAGTGATGGTGCAGCGGGGCCATCCGGAAGACCCTCCTCCCCGTCAGCCGGAAGGAAGCGACCTGCAGGATGACCGAAAGGGCCTCCGCCACGAAGATCCCGCCCAGCAGGACGAGCAGCAGCTCTTTCTTGATCATGATGGAGACCGCCCCGATCGCGCCCCCGAGGGCCAGTGAGCCGGTATCCCCCATGAAGACGCTCGCCGGCTGGGCGTTGTACCAGAGGAAGCCGATCGAAGCCCCCAGCAGGGCCGCGCAGAAGACGGTGAGCTCCGCCGCGGACGGGACATAGGAGATCAGCAGGTACTCGGCCAGCACCCGATGGCCGGTGAGGTACGACAGGATGATCAGGCACAGCGTGATCATCGCCGTGCAACCGACGGCCAGGCCATCCAGCCCGTCGGCGAGATTCACCGCGTTGCACGTCCCCACCAGCACGAGGACCGCGAAGGGGATCATCCAGACGCCGAGATCCAGCATGGCCGTCTTGGCGAACGGCATCTCCAGGACGGAGGAAAAGAATTTCTCCTGCCGGAGGAGGATGATGAAGGCCAGCGCCACCATCGCTTGCCAGAAGAGCCGGGTCCTCTTCGGCAGGCCGCGCGCATCCCGGCGTCTCAGCTTGGTCCAATCGTCGAGGAATCCGATGAGCCCAAGACTGAGCGTCACCCCAAGCGCCAGCAGGACCGCTCCGGAGAGAAAGTCCGCCCAGAGCAGGGTCGAGCCGGTCACCGCCGCCAGGATGAGCAGGCCCCCCATGGTGGGGGTGCCGTCCTTGTGCTGGTGCAAATCGTACAGCCCGCCTACCTCCGTCTTCGGCCGCACGCGCTGGCCGACCTTCAGGGTGCTCAGCCAGCGGACGACGATCGGCGCAACCAGGAGCGTCAGCAGGAAGGCCGTCACACTGGCCATCGCCGCCCGGAAGGTGATGTACCGGAAGACGTTGAAGCCGAACCACCAGTCCCTCAGCGGGTAGAGGAGGTAGTACAGCATTCCAGGACCCGTTCCATCCGCATCGCCCGCGATCCTTTCACGAAGATTGTATCTCCCGGCCGGATCCACTCCAGCAGGAACTCCCCCGCCTGCTCCGGGCTGGCGAACGCCCGACCAGCGATCGGGTCAAGCCCGCCCTCCAGCGCGGCGGCGAGTGCCCGTCCAGCGAGCTCCCCGACGACCAGCAGAAGGTCCGGCCGCGAAGCGGCGACCCGCCGACCGGCCCGCTCGTGCAGATCCCCCGCCCGGCCGCCCAGCTCGAGCATGTCGCCCAGGACAACCGCCTTCCGGCCGGGACGGCTGACGCTATCAAGAACATCCAGACCCGCCTGGAGGGAAGAGGGATTCGCGTTGTACGTGTCATCCATCCAGAGGATCCCATCCCGCTCCGCCACCGTGAGCCGGCCCGGGAGATTCGGGACCTCCTGCAGCCGCTCAATGGCCTCCGGCAGCTTCTGTCCGAGGAGCTGAGCGCAGGTCAGCGCCGCCAGCCCGTTCATCAGATTGTGCCAGCCCGGCAGCCGCAGGGCGAGCCGCCATCGGCCGTTGACCAGGCATCGGGATCCCCACGCATCCCATTCGATCCGGGTGGCCGAGACGCTCATCCCGGCCGTCTGCTCCGTTGAGAACCAGATGACGCGGCGGCCCAGGCGCTCGCCGGCCTCCCGCAGGAGCGGATCGTCCCGGTTGAGCACAACCGGCGCGGATGGCTCCATCGCCTCCCAAAGCTCTCCCTTGGCGCGAAGCACGCCCCTCAAATCCCCGAAGGTCTGCAGGTGGGCCGGGCCAACGTTGGTGATCAATCCCAGCGTCGGCCGGCTGATCTCGGTGAGCGTGCGAATCTCGCCCCACTGATTGGTGCCCAGCTCCAGCACGGCAGCGCGATGGTGTACCTCCAGCTCCAGCAGCGTGAGGGGTAAGCCGATCCGATTGTTCCGTGTGCCGGCCGTGGCCAGCACCGGGCGGTCCGCCGAGAGAAGGTGGGCCAGCATCGCCTTGGTGGTCGTCTTGCCCGAGGAGCCGGTGACCGCTACCAGATCGAGCCGGAACCGATCCCGGTGGGTGCGAGCGAGCTGGCCGAGCGCCGCCAGCGTGTCCGGCACCTGCCAGATCGGCTTGCCCGTTCCCGGCTGCCCGAGCGATTCCGGGCGCCGTTCCACCAGGGCACCCGCGCCGCCGCGCTCAAGCGCCTCGGCGACGAAATCGTGCCCATCGAATCGCCCCCCTCGGAGGGCAACGAACAACTCTCCCCTCCCGATGCTCCGGGAATCGATGGAGACCGCGGCGCAGAATCCGCCCGGCGGGACCGCGCCGACCGGCCGGCCGCCGGTCGCCTCCTCAATCTCCTCAGGACGAAACCGCGCAGCGGGCACCCGGCACCCCCAGAAGCTCGTGCACCACCTGCCGATCGTCAAAGGGAACCACGCGGTCCGAAAAGATCTGACGGCTCTCATGCCCCTTTCCCGCGATCAGCACCAGCCATTCCTCGTTGGCCCACTCGAGCGCCGCGGCGATCGCCTCCCTGCGATCCAGGATCAACTTAAAACCCCCCCGCCCACCTTCCATGCCGGCCACGATCTGCCGTACGATCTCCGCCGGATCCTCCGACCGCGGATTGTCGGAGGTCACAATCACCCGGTCGGAAAGCTCCGCCGCCGCGCGCCCCATCCGCGGCCGCTTCGCCCGGTCCCTGTCCCCACCACAGCCGAAGACGGTGATGATCTTGCGGTCGGTGATGGCCCGCAACTCGCTCAAGACCCTCCGCAAGGCACCCTCGGTGTGCGCGTAGTCCACGAAGATCGGGAAGGGCCGGCCGCATTCCACCCGTTCCAGCCGACCCGGTACTCCCGCGAAGCTGGCCACATGCCCTGCGGCCCGATCCGGCGAGAGCCCCAGGATCTCCGCGGCCGCCAAGGCGGCCAGAAGATTCTCCAGATTGTGGAGCCCGATCAGCCGGCTTCGGATGGGGCCCCACCGTCCCTGCGGACCGCGCAGGACGAAGGAGATCCCCTCCAGCGACGTCTGCCGGACCTGCGCCGTCCAGTCGGCCCCGTCCGCAAGCCCGTACGTGACGACCCGGCCCCGTACCGCCTCCCGGATCTTAGGAAAGCTGGGGTCCGAGAGGTTCAGGACGGCTGCACCCTCGGCAGGGAGGGACTCGAAAAGGCGCCGTTTCGCCTGGAGGTACCCCTCCCAGGTCCCGTGATAATCCAAGTGCTCCGAATGCAGGTTGGTGAAGACAGCGCAGGCCCATCGGATCCCCTCCGTCCGGTGCTGATCCAGCGCGTGGGAGGAAACCTCCAGCGCGCAGGCCTCCATCCCTGCGTCCCCCATCTCGCGAAGATATTCCTGAAGCTCCAGGGCACCCGGGGTGGTGTTGTCCGAAGGGAGGGTTTGTTTCCCCCACCGGTGAAAGACCGTGCCCAGCAGACCACAGGCGATCCCGCTCTGTTCGAGCAGGTGCTGGATGAGCCAGGTGACCGTTGTCTTGCCCTTGGTCCCCGTGACCCCAACCATCCGGAGCTGCCGTGAAGGCGAACCGAGGAAGGCGTGGGCCAGAGGCCCCAGCCAGCGCCGGGTGGAAGGAACCGCAAGCTGAATCACCCCCTGCGGCAGTGTGGCCTCTTCCTCCACAAGGACAGCCCTCGCCCCCCTGTCCACCGCCTCTCTCAGGTGGCGGTGTCCGTCCGCTTGAGATCCGCGCACCGCAACGAAGAGAGCGCCGGGCTGGACCTTGCGTGAGTCATCGGTGACCTGTGTCACGGCGACGGCCGGGACCGGTGCATCCGGGGCAAGCCCTGCAGCGGCGAGAAGATCGGCCAGGCTCCAGGAAGGGCGGCTCACGAGGATCCCTGCTCGTTCTTGGCGGTGACCAGGGCGGGACGGTAGCCCAGATACGCCAGGCTGTTCGCTGCCACCTGACTGAAGACCGGCGCGGCCACGACCCCTCCGTAATAGACCGATCTCGGCTCATCCACCACCACCACGATGCACAGGCGGGGGTTCTCCGCCGGCGCAAAGCCGACGAAGGAGGCCACGAACCGGGAGTGGGAATAGCCGCCGGCGGCCTCCGTCTTCTGCGCGGTGCCGGTCTTCCCGCCTACTCGGAAGCCGGGCACGGCAGCGAGCTTCCCCGTCCCCTCCTCCACAACCCCGACGAGGAACTCCTTGAGCCGGTCTGCCACTTCGGCGGTGACCACGCGCCGGACGATCTGCGTCCTCGTGCGCTCCACGACAGCTCCCGAAGGATCGCGGATCTCCTTGACGATCCTCGGGCGGATCAGGAGACCGCCGTTCGCCACCACGGAGAAGGCCTGGGCAAGCTGGAGGGCGCTCACGGCAATCTCATGTCCCATGGGGACCGCGGTGATGGTGGGCCTGGACCATTGGTTCGGGTGCTTGACCGTGCCTCCCACCTCGCCGGGCAGCTCCACCCCGGTGGGCTCGCCGAACCCAAAGGCACGGATGCCCCGGTAAAGGGCGCCCGGCCCCAGGACCATCGCGGCCTTGGCCACACCGATGTTGCTGGACTGGGTGATGACCTCGCGGAAGGTGAGCAGCCCATGCGGGCGGTGATCGTGGAGCACGCGCCCCGCCACGGCGTAGGCGCCGTTCTCGCAATGGAAGGTATCCTCCGGGCGGATCCTCTGGGTTCCCAACGCCACCGCGGCGGTCACGATCTTGAAGACCGAGCCCGGCTCGAAGCTGTCGGTCACCGCACGGTTGCGCCGGTCCTCCGGCCGCGAGCGATCGAACCCATTGGGATCGAAGCTGGGGCGGTTCGCCAGTGCCAGGATCTCCCCGGTGAAGGGATCGGTCACCACGATGGAGGCCGCCTTCGGGTGGTGCTTCTCCCACACCGCGTCGAGGCCCTGCTCGGCAAAGAACTGCAGGGTCGTGTCGAGGGTGAGGACGAGCTGCAGGCCGTCGCGCGCCCGGACCGTAGACATCTCCCATGCCCCGACCGGCCGCTGGCGGGCGTCCTGTTCCATCCATCGCCATCCCGGCTCTCCCCTGAGGAGCCGATCGTAGGCGAGCTCCATTCCCTCCAGCCCCTGGGCATCCAGCCCGGCAAAGCCGACGAGGTGGCTGGCCAGATGGCCGTGGGGATAGAAGCGCTTCGGCTCCATCATGAGATGAATACCCGGCAGGCGCTTGGATCGGATCTTCTGCGCCGTCTGGTTGGGGATCCTCCGCGCCAGCCAGACGAATCCGCGATTCTTCCGGGAGAGCCCCGATTTAAGAACGCCTTCCGGCTGCTTCAGGAGGGGAGCGAGGAACCGGGCTGCTGCAGAGGGATTCTTGACGTGGCGGGGATCGGCAAAAACGGAGGTGAGCCGCAGGGAGACCGCCAGGGGCCTGAGGTTCCTGTCCAGGATCGCCCCCCGGTTGGGCCGCAGCTCCAGGAACTGGATGTGCTGGTGGCGCGCGAGGGTCATCCAGTGATCCGGATCGAGGATCTGAAGCCAGATGAGGCGAAGCCACAGCGTTGCCGCGATCATGAGAAAGCCCATGATCGCCAGCGTTACGCGGGTTTTCTGCGCCGCCGTCAACACTTAACCGACCGGCTGGATCGACCCTTTTGCCTACTCTCGGACCGGCTCGGCCACGGCCTGCGGGCCGCCGCCAAACCAGCTCATCGCGAATCTTAACGCCTTTTCCCAGACGGACGGCTCCAGCGCGGTCATCCCTTCAGCGGAAGGCGCAAGGGGACCCGCCGGGGTGAGAACTGGCACGATCTCCACGGTCCGAGGCGGGCCCAGAAGCACGTCGCGCTGCGCCAGCCGCTCCTGCAGGATGACCGGCGACTGGAGCGTTAGAACATTGTATTGGAGCACACGATGCTGGTCAAGCAGGTCGTCCCGCGCATGCCCGAGACCCTCCACCTCGTAACCGAGCCGGATGAGGTCCACCTTCTGATGGACGAGCCCGAGGGCCAGCACCGTTCCCAGCGCCCAGTAGAGAAAGAATCGCTTCATCGCTCCGGCTGGCGCCTCCGCTCTCGGGGCGGAACCGAGGGTTCCATCCC
>CAYFHV010000069.1:0-8833 GCA_964343105.1 uncultured Planctomycetia bacterium
CGGCGGAGGGGTTGGAGCAGCTTCGGGCGCTCGAGCACGGCGTCCGGATCAAGGTACTGGATTCCCCGACGGACACGGTGGGGGTGGACACGCTGGAGGACCTGAAGCGCGTGGAGGAGATCCTGAAGGCCAATGCCTAAGTACATCTTCATCACGGGCGGGGTGGTCTCCAGCCTCGGCAAGGGGGTGGCCTCCGCCTCCATCGGACGGCTCCTGGAGTCGAGAGGGTTGAAGCTCACCCTGCAGAAGCTGGACCCCTACTTGAACGTCGACCCCGGGACCATGAACCCCTACCAGCACGGAGAGGTGTACGTGACCGACGACGGATCGGAGACCGACCTGGACCTGGGCCACTACGAGCGGTTCACCTCGGTGGTGACCGGCCGGGACAACAACGTGACCACCGGCCGCATCTACGAGTCGGTCATCCGGAAGGAGCGGGAGGGGGCCTACCTCGGCTCGACGGTGCAGGTCGTCCCCCACATCACCGACGAGATCAAGGAGGGGATCCGCCGGGTGTCGCGCGGCAGGACCCTGGATGTGGTGATCTGCGAGGTGGGGGGCACCGTCGGCGACATCGAGAGCCTCCCCTTCCTGGAGGCGATCCGGCAGCTCCGGCTGGAGGTGGGGCGCGGCAACGCGATTAACATTCATCTCACCCTGGTGCCGTACCTCCGCGCGGCCGGCGAGCTCAAGACCAAGCCGACCCAGCACTCGGTGGGCAAGCTGAGGGAGATCGGCCTACAACCGGACATCCTGCTCTGCCGGACGGAGAAGCCGCTCGCGCGCAAGGTGCGGGAGAAGATCGGGCTCTTCTGCAACGTGGACGTGGAGGCGGTCATCGAGGCGCGGGACGTCCGGGACATCTACGAGATCCCGCTCGTCTTTCACGATCAGGGGCTGGACGACCTCATCATCCGGTTCCTGGATCTGAAGGTGGAGCGGGGGCATGACCTGGAGGACTGGAGGGAGCGGGTGGTCCGCCCGGCGCTGGACCCCGCGCACGGCACGGTCCGGATCGCGGTGGTGGGCAAGTACATCGAGCTTCAGGACGCGTACAAGTCGATCTACGAGGCGATCCGCCACGGCGGGATCGCCAACGACTGCGCGATGGAGATCCGGCGGCTGGAATCGGAGCGGCTGGAGAAGCGGGATCCGGAATCGTTCCTCAAGGGGGTGAATGGGATCCTGGTTCCCGGCGGGTTCGGACACCGAGGCATCGAGGGCAAGATCCGCGCCATCCGGTACGCGCGCGAGCATCAGACGCCGTACCTGGGGATCTGCCTGGGGATGCAGTGCGCGGTGATCGAGTTTGCCCGCAACGTCCTGGGGCTCAAGGGGGTCAACTCGACGGAATTCGAGCCGGGGGCGTCCCATCCGGTGATCAGCATGCTGGCCGAGCAGCGCAAGGTGAAGCAGATGGGGGGGAGCATGCGCCTCGGCTCCCAGCCGTGCCAGATCCGCAAGGGGACCCTCGCGCGGCAGGTGTACCGGGAATCGCGCGTTTTTGAGCGGCACCGCCACCGGTACGAGTTCAATGGCGCTTACCGGGAGGAGTTCGCCAAGGCCGGCATGGTGGTGAGCGGCACCCTGCCGGGGAAGCGCCTGGCGGAGATTGTCGAGCTGACCAACCATCCCTGGTTCCTGGGCTGCCAGTTCCATCCGGAGCTTCGATCCAAACCGGATCGCTGCCATCCCCTCTTCCGGAACTTTGTCCGCGCCGCCCTGCAGCATGCCCAGGAGCTCTCACCCGGGAAGGCCGACTCGCCGTCCCTCGGCCAGCCGGTGGAAAGCCAGGTTTCTTAGGAAGCATGGTCCGACCTGTTCGCATCGGCCAGGTTTTCATCGGGAAGGGGGCCCTTGCCCTGATCGCCGGGCCGGATGTGATTGAGAGCGAGTCCTCCGCGCTGCGGCATGCCGAGGCCATTGCCCGCACGGCCCGGCGCCTTCGTCTTCCCTACATCTTCAAGTCCAGCTTCGACAAGGCCAATCGCACCTCCGGCAGGAGCTACCGCGGGCCGGGCCTGAAAAAAGGGCTCCAGGTGCTCGAGAAGGTGAGGCGGCGGATCGGGGTCCCGGTCTTGAGCGATGTTCACTGTGTGGAGCAGGTCGGTCCCGCGTCCCAGGTGCTCGACTGCCTGCAGGTGCCGGCGTTTCTCTGCCGGCAGACGGACCTCCTGCTCGCGGTCGGGCGTACCGGGAAGCCGGTCAACGTCAAGAAGGGGCAATTCCTCGCCCCCTGGGAGATGCGCACCGTCGTCGAGAAGCTCGAGTCCACGGGAAACCGGCGGATCCTGCTCACCGAGCGGGGAACGACCTTCGGCTACAACTGGCTCGTCAACGACATGCGCTCCTTGGCGATCCTGCGCTCGCTGGGGTACCCGGTGGTGTTCGACGCGGGCCACTCCAGCCAGCTCCCCGGCGGATTGGGAACCGCCTCGGGCGGGAAGGCGGAGTTCATCCCTCTCCTCGCCCGGGCGGCGGTGGCGGCCGGCTGCGACGCCCTCTTCGTCGAGGTGCACGAGAACCCGGCGAAGGCTCTCTGCGACGGCCCGAGCTCCCTGCCGCTGAGGAAGCTGCCGGGGCTACTCGAGGAGCTGACGGCGATCCGCGCCGCCCTGTCAGGCTGATGAAGAAACAGGGACCCGCGCTCCGGCGGGCGAGGAGGGTGCTGCAGATCGAGCGGGATGCCGTGGGCCGGCTGGCCCGCCGGCTGGACCGCTCATTCGAGGAGGCCATCTCCCTCCTGAGCCGATGCCTCGGCCGGGTGGTGGTGACCGGCATGGGCAAGCCCGGCATCATCGGACAGAAGATCTCGGCCACCTTCTCCTCCCTGGGGATTCCCTCCCTCTGGCTTCATCCGGCGGAGGCGGCGCATGGGGATCTGGGCCGGGTGACCGGCCAGGACGTGGTGGTGGCCCTGTCCCATTCCGGCGAGAGCGAGGAGCTCATCCATCTCCTGCCGGTCTTGAAGAGGATCGGGGCCAAGCTCATCGCCGTGACCAGCCGGCCCGGCTCCCGCCTCGCCCGGCAGGCGGACGTGGTCCTGCAGACGTTCGTGAAGAGCGAGGCCTCCCCGTGGGGATTCGTGCCGACCGCTTCCACCACCGCGATGCTGGCGCTGGGGGACGCCCTGGCGGTAGCCCTCTCGGAGAAGCGGGGATTCACCCCCAAGGATTTTGCCGCCCTGCATCCCGGCGGGGCGTTGGGCAAGCGGCTCACCCTCTGTGTCGAGGATCTCATGCGGACCGGCAGGGCCCATCCGGTCGTGCGTCAGGGCGACCCGGTCAAGAAGGTGCTGCTCAGCATCACCCGCGCGCGGGCCGGATCCGCCTGCGTGGTGGACGGCCGCGGGCGGCTCGCGGGGATCTTCACCGACGGGGATCTGCGGCGCCACCTGGAGAGCGACCCACAGATCCTGCGCCGGAAGGTCTCGCAGGTCATGACGCGCCGGCCGAAAAGCCTGCCGGTGGGGCATCGGGCGGTGGAGGCCCTGAAGCTTCTGCGCGCGCATCGGATCGATGAGATTCCCATCGTGGACTCGCGCGGCCGGCCGGCGGGTCTGTTGGACATCCAGGATCTCCTGAAGGCGGGCCTGGTTTGAGACGGCCCAAGGCGCCGAAACGGCCCAGGGGGCCAGGTCCATCGGCTCTTGCGCGGGCCCGCAAGGTTCGGCTCCTCATCCTGGACGTGGATGGGGTGCTGACCGACGGGCGGATCGTCCTGGGATCCGACGGAGGGCAGAGCAAGTTTTTCGATGTGCGGGACGGCTTCGGCCTGGTCCTGGCCCGGGATGCGGGCCTGAAAACCGCGATCATCACGGCGGAGCGGTCCCGGGTGGTGAGCTTCCGGGCGCAGCGGCTCAAGGTGGACTGGGTCGCGCAGTTCGCGCGCGAAAAGGGGAGGGTGCTGCAACGGTGCCTGGCCCACTTCAAGCTGCCGGCCTCAGCAGCCGGCTATGTGGGGGATGACCTGCTGGACCTTCCGGTCCTCACGCGGGTGGGCTTCAGCGCGGCTCCGGCCGACGCGGACCCGGTCGTGAAGCGGCACGTCCGGTACGTCACCCGGCTGGAGGGCGGACGGGGAGCGGTCCGGGAGGTGGTGGAGCTTATCCTGAAGGCGCAGGGGAAATGGGACTCGGTGCTGCGTCGGTATCTGGCCTGAAGCGGTTCAGGGGGCGGTTTCGGTTGAAAGGATGGTTTCTGCCCGCCGTCCTGCTGGCGGTCTATCTGCTGATCAAGCTGCAGGGCTGGGGGTACGCCCGGCAGGTTCATTCCCTCCAGCAGCAGCTGGACGAGCTTCGGCCGGCGCTCTCCACCAAGGCGTTCCTGGAGCAGTGCAAGGTCACCCTCCGGGCCTACGAGGAGATCGCCGACCAAATCCGCCGACGGGATCAGGGCGGTGTCGCCCTGCCCCTGCTCGAGATGATTTCGATGGCACCGCCGTCGGTGACCCTGGAGCGGCTGGAGGCGCACACATCGGGGATGATCCGCCTGCAGGGATTTCTGCTGGCCGGCCAGCGGCCGCCGGAGTCGGTCCTGGTCCCATGGGCCGGCCGCCTGACCCAGGGCGGGGAGGCCGGCATCCGGATCCGGAAGCTCGCTCCCTCCGTGCGGGGCGCCGGCTTCTGGGATTTTGAGCTGGAGAGGACAGCCGCCCATGCGGCACCTTGACCGGAGGGAACACCACCTCTTAGGCGGGCTCGGCGCCCAGATCCTGATCGTGGCCCTGCTCGTCTTCGTCTACACCCAGGGCTTAAGGAATCTCAAGATGCAGCGGGAGCTGCAGGGCCGCCTCCAGGAGCAGCTCACCATGGCGCGGGAAGGGCTGGCCCATCCGATCTCCGCCAGCGCGGATCTGAAGGCTCTGGAGTCCCGCATTCGGGAGATCCGGTCCGGATGGGCCGGTCCCGACGGTCTAACAGGACAGGCGGCAGGGCTCAAGAAGGTGGTGGAGGGCGGCCGTCTTCGGGTGGTTGAGTTCAAGATCTCCGAGGTTCCGGCGGAGATCATTCGGGTCCGACCCGACAGCCAGCAGGAGCTTGTGGTCCAGCTTCTGCCTGTGGAGCTGACGGCCAGGGGCAGAAGCGGCCATCTCGCGCAGCTCCTCTCGGCGGCCGCCGGCGGGCATCCCCGGCGCCCGCTGGCGGCCATCGAGATGAAGCGGCTTGAGGCGGCCGACTCGGAGGAGCCGATGGAGTGCGTCGTGCGGTGGCTTGTCCCGGTGATCGCTCCCGACTTTCCCGACCGGTGGGCTTCCGAAGCGCCCGCCGCGGCTCCTGCCGGCCAGCGCGAGCCGCCGGCCCCCTCCTGGGGTCCGAGGGAGGAGCCGTTCCTGGCGCCGTGGGAGTCGGCCACGGCGTATCGGGTGCCGGATGAGAAACGGGCCGCCTTTCGGCTGACCGGGATCGTTCTGGATCCCGAGCGCCCTTCCTGCATCGTGAATGAGATGGCCCTCCGGATCGGGGACTGGGTGGAGGGCTACCAGATTGTCTGGATCACCTCCCAGGGCGTCCTCCTGAGCGGCCCCGGCGAGGAGCTCTTCCTGCCGTACACCGGATTCTAGTCCCCGCCCGATTACTCCTTACCTCGACGGATCCTTGCTGCAATTGACTCTCAGCGCACCGGTCATGTATAGTGTCAGTTTTGTGATGAAGAGGGCCCTCGGCCTCGCCCTGCTGGTCTTCCTCGGGCTTTGCACCGCCGGCTGCTCGAAGGGATCTCTTCCACCCACGGGCCAGCCGGTCTCCGGAGCGCCGCCCGCTCAGACGGCGGATACGATCTCCACGTTCACCCTGGTGGGGCACACCGAGGCCGGCCGGAAGAAGTGGCAGGTGGAAGGAGAGACGGCGGATCTCCTGAGCGAGAAGGTGGAGCTTTCACCGGTGCGGGCCACCTCCTTCGGCCGTGTTCAGCTGAACCTGAAGGCCGACCGCGGCCGGTTCGACCGGACGAGCCAGGACGTGCGCTTGCAGGGGAACGTGGTGGCGGTCACCTCCGACGGGGCGAGGCTGACCACGGAGAGCCTGGATTGGGAGCAGGCGAAGGAAACCGGCACCACCGACCAGTGGGTCACCGTCACGCGGGCCGGCACGGCCGCCCGGGGCCTCGGCGGGGTCGGGTACCCGCAGCTCAAGAGGGTTCGGCTGGAGCGGCAGGTGACGGTGGTGATGGATGGGGACGAGGGGGTGACGGTCATCACCTGCGACGGGCCGATGGAGGTGGACTACGGCCGGAACAAGGCCCGGTTCTGGCGCAATGTGTTGGTTCGGGACGGCAAAGGGCTCATCCGGTCGGACCGGCTGGATGCCACCCTGCGTGCGAAGACCCACGATCTGGAGAAGGCAACCTTTTGGGGACACGTGCAGATTTTCCAGGGCAAGCAAGTGGCGTTCGCCAACCGGGCGAACTACTCGCCGGCGGACGGCTACATCCGGCTGCTCGGCCATCCACGGATGGTCGTGCTCGAAGGGGCGGAATCCCCATGAGCCCGGCGCAGGGCAATGGGGTGCTCCTGCACACCGACGGGCTCCGCAAGAGCTACAGCGGCCGCCGGGTGGTGGACGGGGTGAGTCTGCGCGTTGGGCAGGGGGAGATCGTCGGCCTCCTGGGGCCCAACGGGGCCGGAAAGACGACCACCTTCTACATGGTGGTGGGCCTCATCCCGCCGGAACAGGGGAGCATCCAGTTCAGCCATTCGGAGATCACCCGGCTGCCCATGCACCTGCGCGCCCGCAGAGGGATCGGGTACCTGGCGCAGGAGCCCTCCATCTTCCGGCGGCTCACCGTCCGCGAGAACATCCTGGCAGTTCTGGAAACGCTGAAGCTCTCCCGCGCGGAGCGGCTGAACCGGCTGGAGGATCTGCTGGAGGAGCTGGGGCTGACGCCGCTGGCCGATTCCCGGGCCGATACCCTCTCCGGCGGGGAGCGCCGCCGGCTGGAGATCACCCGGGCGCTGGTCACCCAGCCCACCCTGCTCCTCCTGGATGAGCCGTTCAGCGGGATTGATCCCATCGCGGTGGCCGA
Source organism: uncultured Planctomycetia bacterium (assembly GCA_964343105.1). Classification (GTDB taxonomy): domain Bacteria; phylum Omnitrophota; class Gorgyraeia; order 1-14-0-20-64-10; family 1-14-0-20-64-10; genus CAYFHV01. Next base: position 7,026 of record CAYFHV010000069.1, read on the forward strand.
GTGCCAGCAGATCCTCCGCTCCCTGAAGGAGCGGGGACTGGGAATCCTGCTCACCGATCACAGCGTGCGGGAAACCCTCTCGGTGACCGATCGGGCGTATCTGATGGCCGAGGGACGGGTTCTCATCGAGGGCCGGGCGCAGGAGCTGATCCAGGATGCACGGGCCCGCGAGATCTACCTGGGCCCGAAGTTCCGGATGTGAGGGCGGCCGGGCCATGCAGGTGACGATCACCGCCCGTCAGATCGAGGTCCCCGAGACCCTCGAGCAGATGGTGCTCGCCAAGGCGGAGAAGCTGGAGCGGTTCGGGCACAAGCTGCTGGCTCTGCACGCGATCTTCGGCCGGGAGAAGTACCTCTACACGGCGGAGCTGACCCTCTCCGCGAAGGGGATGAGGCTCGTCGGCCGGGCGAAGCACCCGAAGGACATCCTCACCTGTCTGGAAGAGGCGCTGATGAAGCTGGAGCGGCAGCTCAAGCGCCACGAGGGCAAGCGGGTCGAGCTGCTCCGCCGGCGAGTACCGCATCGCCCTGCGTGAACGCGACGTTGAAGGACGTCGCTCCCTGTCAGAAGGAGCTCCGGGTGGAGGTCCCGCGGGAGCAGGTCGAGGCGGAGTTCGAGGCGGTCTACCGCGATCTGAAGAAGGTGGCGGCGGTCCCCGGCTTCCGGGCCGGGCATGCCCCCCAGGATCTGCTGGAGCGGCACCACGGCGCCAAGGCCCGGGAGGAGGTGCTGGAGCGGCTTCTCAACCGATCGCTGGAGGAGGCGGTCGCCGCGCAGGGAGGGCTGGACCTGGTCGGCCGGCCGGTGGTTTCGGAGATCCGCTTGGAAGCGCACGAGCCGATGACCTACGTGGCCCGGCTGGAGCTGGCACCGGAGGTCCCGCTGGGCCGGTACAAAGGGCTGAAGCTCGAGCGGCCGAAGGCGAAGGTGACCGGCGAATCGGTGGATCAGGTTTTGCGTCAGCTTCAGCAGGCGCACGCGCAGCTCACACCGGTTCTGGAGCCCCGGGCGACGGCCGCAGGCGATTTCCTCCTCGTGAACCTGGGCGAGGAGCGGCCGGGCCAGCGGACCCCGGAGCGCCGTCAGGCGGTCCTTCACCTGGATCTGGAGAAGGATCCCGATGGAATCCTGAAGGGCCTGCTCGGCATGAAGCCGGCCGAGGCCCGGACGCTGACGCTCAAGGACGGGCGCCGGGTGCAGGTGGAACTGAAAGGCATCAAGGCGAGGGAGGTGGCTCCGCTGGGCGATTCCTTCGCCCGGACGGTTGGGCCTTACGAGTCGCTGGAATCGCTCCGCCAGGCGGTGCGGCAGGATCTGGAGCGTCAGGTCAGCCAATCGCAGCGGGAGATGCTGGAGGCCCAGGCCCTTCATCAGATGGCCGAGGAGTGGGCCTTTGAGGTGCCCCCGTCGCTGGTCGCCTCCCAGGCGCGCCGGATCCTGAAGGAGCGGACCCTGGACCAGCTGGGCAAGGGCGTTCCGCCCGGGAAGATCGAGGAGCAGGCGCAGGTGCTCACCGACCAGGCGAAGCTGGACGCCCTGCGGCAGGTGAAGCTCTTCTTCATCCTGCGGCGGATCGCCGCCGCGGAGGGGGTCGCCGTGTCGGCCGAGGAGCTGGGGCAGCGCCTGCAGGCCCTGGCGGAGCGGCTGAGGATGACGGTGGAAGAGCTGCGCAAGGACCTGGAAGCCAGGGATCTCCTGGACGACCTGAGCTGGAGCATGGTGCGGGCCAAGGTATTGGATCGGATTCTTCAACAGGCAGAGATCAAGGAGGGCTAGATGGGCGAGCGGAATCAAACGCTGGTTCCCA
>CAYFHV010000070.1:0-7484 GCA_964343105.1 uncultured Planctomycetia bacterium
GCCTCGCGGAAGCAGGCCAGGCAGATCGTGCAGCATGGGCACGCGAGGGTGGCGGGACGCCGGGTCACAATCCCTTCGTTCATTGTCCGCTCGGGGCAGGCGATTGAGCTGGCCGGCTCGGAGAAATTCCTCCAGGGGATCCGGGACACGCGGGAGCTGACCAAGGAGCGCCTGCTCGCCCCCTGGCTCGACCGGCATCCCGAGGAGCCGCGGGCGACCGTGGTGGCGGTGCCGAAGCGGGACGACGTTCAGTTCCCGATACAGGAATCTTTGATCGTCGAGTTGTACTCTAAGTAAAAGAGGAGGTTGGAATGGGGATTGCCTGGAAAGACTTTGAGATGCCGTCGAAGGTGGAGGTGGATGAGGCCTCGTACTCGCCGACGTACGGTAAGTTCATCGCGGAGCCTTTTGAGCGGGGATACGGGTCGACCGTCGGCAACGCCCTGCGGCGGGTCCTGCTCTCCTCCCTGGAGGGGGCGGCCGTGACGTCGGTGAAGTTCGACGGGGTGCTGCACGAGTTCTCGAGCATCCCCGGCGTGGTCGAGGATGTGGCCCAGATCATCGCCAACGTGAAGAAGATCGTGCTGCGGTCGACCAGCCGCTCCCCCAAGACGCTCACCCTTTCGGCGGAGAAGAAGGGGGAGGTCACGGCCGGCCAGATCGAGACCGATGAGACGGTGGAGATCCTCAACCCAGACGAGCACATCGCCACACTCACCAAGTCGACGAAGCTCCGTGTCGAGCTGGAGATGGGGATCGGACGGGGGTACGTTCCGGCGGAGCGGAACCGGAAGGAGTCTCAGGCGATCGGGGTGATCGCCGTGGATTCCATCTTCTCCCCTGTCGTCAAGGTCAACTTCAGCGTCGAGAACACCCGGGTCGGGCAGATGACCGACTATGACCGCTTGATCCTAGAGATCTGGACCCGCGGGTCCATGAATCCGAAGGAGGCGCTCCTGACGGCGGCGCACATCTTCCAGAAGCATCTGGAGATCTTCACGGCGTTCGGGGAGCTTCCGGCAGAAGAGGGGGCGGAAGAGGAAGAGGCCCTTTCAGCCGATGTGCTGGACAAGCTCCGGATGCCGGTCAGCGAGCTGGAGCTGTCGGTCCGATCCGCCAACTGCCTGCGGGAGGCGAAGATCAAGACGATCGGCGACCTCGTCCAGAAGAGCGAGGCGGAGATGCTCAAGTACCGGAACTTCGGGAAGAAGTCGCTTGCGGAGATCCTCAGCCTGCTCAAGGGAATGGGGCTCTCCTTCGGCATGAAGCTGGATCGCCGCACCCTGGAGCAGAGCTCGGTCTAGGCAGGGCCCTCCATGCCCCACGCCGCTCATACCCGGGATCTCGGAAGGTCGCGCAGCTGGCGCAAGGCCACCGTCCGCAGCCTCGCGCAGGCGGTGCTCCGCGAGGGGAGGATCGTGACCACGCGGGCGAAGGCAAAGGAGGCCCAGCGGGCGGTGGAACGGCTGATCACCCTGGGCAAGCGGGGAACCCTTTCAGCCCGCCGGCGAGCGATCGGCATCGTCAACGACGCGGAGCTCGTGCGCCGGCTTTTTTCCGAGTTGGCGCCGCTCATGAAGGATCGGCGGGGGGGCTACACGCGGGTGGTATGGAAAGGGTACCGCTCCGGGGATGGGGCTTCCCTCGCGATCCTGGAGCTGGTGGAACGGCCCGGCGAGATCACGCCCCCGGAGAAGCCGAAGGGGAAGGAGAAGGAGAAGCCGAAGGCCCGGCCGGAGAAGCCCAAGGTGCAGGAGAAGAAGGTTCAGCCGGAGCGGCCGGCCCCGCCGAAACCGAGGGAGGAGCGGCCCCCTTCATGGAAGGGGGAGGTCCCGGGGCAGAGATCGAAGGAAGAGAAGGCGAAGGGATTCATCGACGGCCTGCGGAGATTCTTCCGGCGTCGGGAGAATCCCTGACCGGGATCAGAGCGCATGCTCACCGCTCGGATCAGGGCCGTTCAGCCCTCGCCGACCCTTCGCCTGACCGCCCTGGCGAAGCAGCTCCAGGCCCAGGGCAAGCAGGTGATCAACCTTGCCGCGGGAGAGCCGGACTTCGATACCCCCGAGCCGGTCAAAGAGGCCGCGGTCCGGGCCATCCAGCAGGGGTTCACGAAGTACACGCCCACCACCGGCATCCCGGAGTTAAAGAGCGCGATCGCCTCCGTCCTGGCGCGGGAGCGCGGCCTTTCCTACCGACCCGATCAAATCGCCGTGACGTGCGGGGCCAAGCAGGCCCTGTTCAACATCCTGCAGGTTCTTGTCCAGGAAGGGGACGAGGTGCTGATCCCTTCGCCCCACTGGGTGAGCTACCCCGAGATGGTCCGCCTGGCCGGCGCCACGCCGGTGGAGGTGCGCAGCGACCCGAGGAACGGTTTTCGCCTGGATGCGGTCCAGGTCGCCAAGGCGGCGAGCCCGAAGAGCCGGTGTCTGCTCCTGAACAGCCCGTGCAATCCCACCGGCGTCGTGCTCGATGCCCGGTGCCTGCAGGAGATTGGCCGGGTGGCTCGCGAGAAGCAGCTCTGGGTGGTCAGCGACGAGATCTACGGCCGGCTCTCCTACGGAGGGCCCGCCCCTTCCATCGCAGCGGTCTTTCCGGAGCTCGAGGACAGGACCGTAGTGGTGGATGGGGTTTCCAAGGCGTACGCGATGACCGGCTGGCGCATCGGATACCTCGCCGGCCCGAAGGAGCTGGTGGAGGCGACTGCGCGATTGCAGGATCACTCCACCTCCAACCCGACCTCGATCAGCCAGAAGGCCGCCCTGGCCGCGCTGACGGGAGACCAGGGCCCGGTCGAGCGGATGGTGCAGGAGTTCTCCCGGCGCCGGGACCTTCTGGTGCGGCGGCTCGGGCAAATCCCGAAGATCTCGTGGGTGGAACCGAAGGGGGCGTTCTACTGCTTCATCGACATTTCCGCCACAGGCCTGGACGCCGCGGCCTTCACCCAGCGTCTTCTGGAGGAGGCGGGTGTGGCGGCCATCCCGGGTGAAGGGTTTGGCTGGGCGAGCCACGTGCGCTTGAGCTTCGCGGTGAGTGCGCCAGAGCTGGAAGAGGGGCTGAACCGGCTGGACCGATTCATCCGGGAGCTGTGAGATGGCGCATCGCGTGACCTTGATCCCCGGGGACGGCATCGGGCCGGAGGTGGCCCAAGCGGCCAGGGCCTGCATCGATGCCACGGGGGTGAAGGTGGAGTGGGAGGTTCACGTGGCCGGAGAGGGGGCGATTGCGGAGTTCGGTTCTCCCCTGCCCGAGCCGCTGCTGGACTCGATCCGGAAGAATCGGGTGGCCCTCAAGGGTCCGATCACGACCCCGATCGGCCGCGGGATCCGGTCGGTGAACGTGGCCCTGCGGCACGCGCTGGATCTGTACGCCTGCCTCCGCCCGGCCCGCCTGTATCCGGGGATTCCCTCCCGGTACAAACAGGTGGATCTGGTGATCGTCCGGGAGAACTCCGAGGACCTCTACGCGGGCATTGAGTACGATGATGGGAGCGCCGAGGCTCGGGAGCTCATCACGTGGGTTCACGCCCACGGCGGAAGGGCGATCCCCCCCGACGCGGCCATCTCCCTGAAGCCGATCTCCGCAGGCGCCTCGGAGAGGATCGTCCGTTTCGCGTTCGAGTACGCGGTGCAGCACGGACGCAGGAAGGTGACGGCCGTGCACAAGGCGAACATCATGAAGTTCTCGGACGGCCTCTTTCTCGAGGCGGCGCGGCGGGTCGCGGCGGGATACGCCGGAAGGATCGAGTTTGAGGACCGGCTGGTGGACAACCTCTGCATGCAGCTTGTGCAGAAGCCGGAAACCTTCGACGTCCTCGTGCTGCCGAATCTTTACGGGGACATCGTCTCGGATCTCTGTGCAGGCCTGGTCGGCGGCCTGGGGGTTGCCCCGGGGGCCAACATCGGAACGGAGGCGGCCGTCTTTGAGCCGGTGCACGGCTCCGCCCCCAAGTACGCCGGCCAGAACAAGGTGAACCCCACGGCGACGATCCTCTCGGGGGTGCTGATGCTGCGGCATCTGGGGGAAGGTCAGGCGGCGGACCGGCTGGAGGGTGCGGTCTCCGAGGTGCTCCTGGAGGGCCGGGTGGTGACGTACGATCTGAAGGCGGGTCGCCCGAACGGCTCCCCCGTCGGGACGCGGGAGATGGCCGAGGCGATCGTGGCGAAGCTGAGGGCCCGGTGATTGCAGAGGTGGCGCCGGGGCCGAGCCTGCCTCAGTGGCTGCGCCGGCCGCTGGCGATCCACGGCCAGTGGGGTCAGGCGAAGCGGCTGGTGGAGGAGCTGCGGCTTCACACGGTCTGCGAGGAGGCCCGGTGCCCGAACCTCGGGGAATGCTGGAGCCACGGAAACGTCAGCTTCATGATCCTGGGGGACCACTGCACGCGCCGGTGCGGATTCTGCGCAGTGGAGACCGGCCGGCCGCAGGCGGTGGACTGGGACGAGCCGGCGCGGCTGGCCGAGGCTGCGGATCGGCTGGGGCTGAGGTACGTGGTGATCACCTCGGTGGCGCGGGATGATCTCCCGGACGAGGGGGCGGGGCTCTTTGCCGCCTGCGTGCAGCGGATCAAGCAGAGGATCCCCGGCATCCAGGTGGAGGTGCTGACGCCTGATTTTCACGCTCGGGAGGAGCTGATCGGCGAAGTGGTCTCCGCCGGGCCGGAGGTGTACAACCACAATCTTGAGACGGTGGAGCGCCTGTCGCCGGCGGTCCGGCCGCAGGCCGGTTACCGCCGGTCCCTTCGGGTCCTCGAGCTGGCCAGGCGGGCAGGGCCGGCAGGGATGAAGACGAAGAGCGGGCTCATGGTCGGTTTGGGCGAGGGGGAGGAAGAGCTGCGGCAGGCCCTCCGGGATCTGCGGGCGGTGGGCTGCGACCTCCTGACGATCGGGCAGTACCTGCGACCGACCCCGGCGCACCGTCCGGTGGCGCAGTTTCTGCCGCCGGATCGGTTCGAGCTGTACCGCGCCTGGGCGCTGGAGCTGGGTTTTTCCTTTGTGGCGAGCGCACCCTATGTGCGCTCCTCCTACAACGCCTTCGAGGCGTTGCAACACGGGGGTTGATTCCGGTCATGCAAGAAGCCAATCGGATGAAGCGGCTCGGCCTGTACCTCTTCACCATCATCGATGAGCTGAAGGCAGAGGCCCAGGCGAAGGGCCTGGAGGTCATCGATCTGGGGATGGGCAACCCCGACCTGCCCAGCCCGCCGCACGTGGTGGAGGAGCTTTGCCGCGCGGCCCGAAAGCCGGAGAACCAGAGGTACTCCAGGCCCCACGGGGAGGTGGAGGCCCGGCTGCGGAAAGCGATCGCGGAGTGGTACGACCGGCGCTTCGGGGTCCGGCTGGACCCGGAGACCGAGGTCCTGCCCCTCATCGGGTCGAAGGAGGGGATTGCCCATTTGTCGCTGGCCTACCTCAACAACGACGACATTGGGCTCGTGACCAGCCCCACCTACCCGGTGCACGCCAACGGGGTCATCATGGCCGGCGGGATCCTGTACTCCATCCCGATCGGTCCGGAGAACCATTTTCGGCCGAACCTGAAAGCCCTGAGCCGCGAGGTCGTCCGCATGGCGAAGATCCTGATCGTGAGCTACCCCCACAACCCCACCACCGCCTGCGTGGAGCTGGACTTCTATCGGGAGCTTGTGGAGTGGGGCAAGGGGAAGGAGATCATCCTCTGCTCGGATCTGGCCTACTCGGACATTGTCTTCGACGGCTACCAGGCGCCCAGCCTGCTCCAGGCGAAGGGGGCGAGGGACGCCTGCTGTGTCGAGTTCCACACCTGCTCCAAGAGCTACAACATGGCCGGTTGGAGGATTGGCTGGGCGGTGGGAAACGCCCAGATCCTCCGTTCACTGGAGAAGACCAAGTCGTACATTGACTTCGGGATCTTTCGGGCGGTTCAGGAGGCGGCGATTTCCGCCCTGAGCGGCCCGCAGGATTTCGTCAAGCAACTGGTGGAGACCTATCGGAAGCGCCGGGATCTGTTCGTGAGCGGGCTTCACGCGCTGGATTGGAAGGTCCCGGTTCCCAAGGCGACGTTCTACGTGTGGGCCCACATCCCGCCCAAGTTCAGCGCCCTGACGTCCCTGGAGTTCTCCAAGCTCCTCGTCGAGGAGGCCGGCGTGGTCACCGCCCCGGGGACCGGATTCGGCGAGTACGGGGAGGGGTACGTCCGCTTCGCGCTGGTCGAGCCGGAGGCGCGGCTCCAAACCGCTTTGGAAAGGATCCGACAGGTTCTCGCCCTGCAGGGCTGATGCGGCAGAGAATCCTGCTCATGTACATCACGGTCCGCTCGGGCCACTACCGGGCGGCCCGGGCGATCGAACAGGCGATCCGGACCTTAAGGCCCCGCGCCGACATCCTGACGATCGATGCCTTCCAGTATCTGAACCCGGTCCTGGCCCGCATGGTGGACCGGATGTACCTCTCCGTGATCGAGAAGCTTCCGGAGCTCTGGGACTATCTTTACGACAACCCCGACGTGGTGCGCCGCTCCGAGCGTTTCCGGAAGCTCCTCCATCGGTACGACTCGCCGCGGCTCCAGGGCCTTCTGCAGGAGTGGAGGCCCGACGTGGTGGCCTGCACCCAGGCCTTCCCCTGCGGACTGGTGGCCGATTACTTCAAGGAGCACGGGCAGGCCACGCCGCTCTACGGGGTTCTGACGGACTTCACCCCGCATGCCTATTGGGTGCATGAGCGCGTGGACGGCTACGTTGTCCCGTCGGAGAAAACCGCCCTCTGGCTCAAGGAACGGAAGATCCCCGCGCAGAGGATCCACGTGCTGGGCATCCCGATCGACCCCGTCTTCGGCGACGGGCCGGACCCTCCTCTCATCCGCAGGCGCCTGCAGATGCAGGCCGATCTGCCCGCCGTCCTCCTCATGGGGGGAGGGCAGGGGTTGGGCCCGATCCTGGAAGCGGTTGAGGGGCTGGACCGCCTGCGCTCGGCCCTGCAGCTTCTGGTGGTTACGGGAAGCAACGAATCCCTTTACCACCGGCTGATCAAGCGGGCGCCGGCCATGCGCCATCCGATGCAGGTCTTCGGGCACATCGATTTCGTCGCGGAGCTGATGAGTGTGGCCGCTCTCATCGTCACCAAGCCGGGGGGCCTGACCGCATCGGAAGCCCTCGCCAAGGGCCTGCCGATCATCGCCCTCGACCCGATCCCCGGTCAGGAGGTCAAGAACGGCCATTTCCTTTCCGAGGAGGGGGCTGCGGTCCTGGTCAAGAACCCGCGCGAACTGCCCCCGGTGGTGGAGCGGCTCCTGTCCGATCCGGAGCGGTTGAAGAGAATGGCAGCCGGCGCGCGCAGACTGGGCAGGCCCGGGGCGGCGATGGAGACGGCGCGTCTGGTCCTGGGCCTCTAGGCGGTGAAACGGCGGCTTGGCTCCGGTGCCCTGACCAGCGGAAGGCGTGTGCCTCACGGCTCGGTTTCTTCGTCCGACAGGCGGTCGCCTCGCCGCCGTTCCGAGGGGAAAACCCCGCCGCG
>CAYFHV010000070.1:7494-8789 GCA_964343105.1 uncultured Planctomycetia bacterium
ATCCGGCAAAAGCTAATGGTGCTGTTGGGGGAGATTTCCCATCTCCCCCAACACGCCCCCTCTTCCAGAGGAGTGCGGGGATGAGGCTTTACCTCTTTTACTTGATCGGCTTCTTCCTCTGCGCCGTCCTCCCCCGGCGGGTCTGCTACGCGGTGGCCCGGCGCGTCGCCGATCTTTGGTCGAGCCGGTCTCCGCAGGATGTAGAGGCGGTGCGGGGGAACCTGGAGGCGATCCTGGGCAGGCGGCCCTCTGCTGAGGAGGTCCGGCAGGTGTTCCGGAACTTCTCCATGTACCTGGTGGACTTCTTCCGCTTTGGGCGGCTCACGCCGGACAAGGTCCGCCGCCTCATCCGGTTCGATGGAGTCGAGCGGATGGAGGAGGCGCTGCGGGAAGGCCGGGGGGCGATCGGGGTCACGGCCCATCTGGGGAACTACGAGCTGGCCGGGGCGGTCCTCTCTCTGCTGGGGATGCCGCTCCACGGGGTGGTGCTCTCGCACCGGAACCCCTGGGTGGATGACTTCTTTACCCGCCAGCGGGCCAAGGCGCGTGTGAGCAGCATCCCGGTGCAGAGGATGACCGGGAGAGAGTTCCTGGAGCGGGCCCTTTCGGTGCTGAGGCGTAACGAGGTCCTGGGGCTGGTGGCGGATCGGGATTACTTCGATCATGGGATCGTCCTGCCCCTGTTCGGGAGACCGATCCGGCTGCCCACGGGGCCGGCGGGGTTTTCCCTGCGCACCGGCGCGCCGATCATTCCCTGTTTCCTGATCCGCGAGGAGAACGGCGGCTACCGCTTCATCCTGGAGCGGCTGCTCCGGGCGCCGCGCGGGGCGGGACGGGACGAGGCGGTTCGCCATCTCACCGAGCAGTGGCGGGACATCCTGGCCCGCTTCCTCCGCCGGTATCCGACGCAATGGTACATGTTCCAGTCCTACTGGAGGCCCGGCCCTGTCCTCATCCGCTGAGGGACCGGACACCCTCGTGGTGATCCCCGCCTACCAGGCGGCCAGGACGATCCGGCCGATTGTCGAGGCGGTGCGGGCGCTCGGCCTGCCGGTCCTGGTGGTGGATGACGCCTCCTCTGACCCGACGGCCGCGGAGGCGAGGAAGGCAGGAGCCGACGTCAGGACCCGCCCCTCCAACGGAGGGAAGGGGGCGGCGTTGAGGGAGGGGCTGGAGGAGGTGAGGCGGCGGGGGTTCGGCTGGGTTCTGACGATGGATGCCGATGGCCAGCACCTCCCCGCAGAGATCCCGCGCCTGCTCGAGGCCCGGGAGCGGACCGGCGCGGATCTCATCGT
>CAYFHV010000071.1:0-667 GCA_964343105.1 uncultured Planctomycetia bacterium
TTCTTCCTCATCCGGCCCCAGGTCAAGCAGCAGAAGGAGCTGGCCCGGATGCAGTCGAAGCTCAAGAAGAACGACGAGGTGATCACCCTGGGCGGCATCCACGGGACGGTCGTCAACGTCAAGGAGAGCGTCGTGACCCTTCGGGTGGATGACAACGTCCGGCTGGACGTGGACAAGAGCTCCATCGGACGGCTGGTGAAGGAAGGGTAAGGCCCGCATGTACCGGCGGCTCACCCCCTGGGTCCTGATCATCCTGGCGGTCATCCTCCTGTCCGCCTGGAACGCCTTTCCCCTCAAGGAGCGGGTCAACCTCGGTCTGGACCTGCAGGGCGGGATGCACCTCATCCTCAAGGTGGACACCGACAAGGTTCCGCCGGAGGCCAGGGGGGACGCTCCCGAGCGGGCGTTGGAGGTGATCCGCAACCGGATCGACCAGTTCGGTGTCAAGGAACCGAGCATCCACCAGCAGGGGAAGGACCACATCGTGGTGCAGCTTCCGGGGATCACGGACCGGGAGCGGGCCCTGGAGATCATCGGCAAGACCGCCCACCTGGAGTTCAAGCTGGTGAGCGACGACCCGAATCTCCTCAAGCAGGCGCTGGACGGGCAGGTTCCTGCCGGCCTTGAGCTGCATCGGCTGGCGGAGGGGGAGACGCTGCTGGTGGGC